>CAUZBE010000255.1:0-5215 GCA_963577885.1 Alphaproteobacteria bacterium | reverse complement strand
TGCCGTCCCGGCCGTCCAGATCACGGGCCACGGCGAATCCCAGGCCCGCCGAGATCGAGGTTGAAGAATGCGCCGCGCCGAACGGGTCATAGGGGCTTTCCGTCCTCTTGGTGAAACCCGACAGGCCACCGCCTTGCCGCAAGGTACGAATTTTATCCCGCCGGCCGGTGAGAATTTTGTGGGGGTAGGCCTGATGGCCCACATCCCAAATTAGGATATCGTCCGGCGTGTCAAATACATGATGCAGTGCCACTGTCAGCTCGACCACACCCAGCCCAGCGCCCAGGTGACCGCCGGTCTGGGCCACGGCGCTTATTGTTTCGATGCGCAACTCGTCCGCCAGCTGCCGCAGTTGTTCGATGGACAGGCCGCGGGTATCCGCAGGCCCCTTGATGGTATCCAACAATGCTGTTTTGCTTTCCGGCACGTCGCCCTTCTCCCAAAATCGTATCAATTACTACGGCTTATAACGAATTCACACATGGCCCGCAAAGAATTTGCCTTTTCCCCGAAGTTAGCCAGATGTGCCTCTGCCTGACGGGATAACAAGATGGCCCGGTCACGGGCGCCCTCAATCCCCAACATGGCGACAATTGTGGCCTTGCCCGCGTCGGCGTCCTTGCCCACGGCCTTGCCCACGGTTTCGGCGCTACCCTCCACGTCCAACAGGTCGTCGGTAATCTGAAAAGCCAGGCCCAGATCATGGGCAAACATGCGCAAGGCCTGGCGCTGCTGCGGCCGGGCCCGCGCCAGAATAGCCCCGGCCTCGCCGGCGAAGGCGATCATCTCGCCGGTTTTCAGGCGTTGCATGCGGACCGTACCAGCCTCGTCCAATTGATTTTCTTCGGCCCAAAGATCCAGGGCCTGCCCGCCAACCATGCCATGTCCACCCGCCGCACGGGCCAGGCCGGCGACCAGATCCGTGCGCACTTCCGGGTCGGGCGAGGTCTTGCGGTCGGCCAATACTTCGAAGGCCAGGGTCAACAGGGCATTGCCGGCCAGCATCGCGGTGGCTTCGTCAAACTGCACATGGACTGTCGGTTTGCCCCGGCGCAAGTCGTCGTCATCCATGCAGGGCAGATCATCGTGCACCAGACTGTAGGCATGCATTAGTTCCACCGCCGCGGCGACACGCAGGCTTCGGGCCATATCCAGATCAAATATTTCGCCGCTGGCGATCACCATGAACGGGCGCAGGCGTTTGCCCCCCGCCAGAACCGCGTAGCGCATGGCGTCAAACAGGCGGTGTTCCAACTCCGGCCCCGTCGGCAACAAGCTTTCTAGTTCCCGTTCGACCGCCTCGGCGGCCCGGGCCAGCCTGGCTTTGAATTCAACCATGTTGTTTCTATTATCTTTAATGTCGAATGCTTATTGGATGTCGGCCGGCTCGGTCGCCTGGGCGTTGCCGGCGCTGTCCGCGACAATTTTTTCTACCTTTTCGCTGGCGGCGTTCAATTTCGTCTCGCAGTGACGTTTCAACAACGCACCGCGGCTGTATAGGGCAATGGAGGCATCCAGATCGACTTGGCCGCCTTCCAGGTTCTGGACGATGGCCTCCAACTCCGCCATTGCCGCTTCGAAACTCATGGCATCCACCTCACCGGGAATTGTGTCAGAGTCTGTTTTCATCTGTTTTGCCATCGCCAATCACCTTATCCGGCATTATTATTTTGCGGCGTCCCTCATAGGGACATCAGGGCCCGGACATGGGCCGCTGTCGCCGTTGCCAGCGCCGCTAGATCATAACCGCCTTCCAGGCTGGAAACCAGCCGCCCCCGGCAATGCTGTTCGGCCACGGCCAGCAATTCCGCGCTGACCCAGGCATAGTCTTCCGTCTCCAGACGCAATTGCGCCAATGGATCGTCCACATGGCCGTCGAAGCCGGCGGACACCAGTAGCAATTCCGGTGCGAAGGCATCCAGGGCCGGCAGCAGACCATCGATGAAGGCATCGCGAAAGGCGACCCCGCCGGCACCTGGCGACAATGGGAAGTTATGTATATTGCCGGCCCCGGTCTCCACTGCCGCGCCGGTGCCCGGATAAAGTGGCATTTGGTGGGTCGAGCCATAGAACAGATCGCCGTCATCCCAGAATGCGGATTGGGTGCCATTGCCGTGATGGACGTCAAAATCCACCACTGCTACCCGTTTTAGGCCATGCTCGGCGCGGGCGTGCAGGGCCCCGATGGCCACGGAATTGAAGATGCAAAAGCCCATGGACCGCGCCGGTTCGGCGTGATGACCGGGCGGGCGCACGGCGCAAAAGGCGTTTGGGGCTTCGCCCGCCATAACCGCGTCCACGGCGCCACAGACGGCGCCCGCGGCCCGCCGCGCGGCTTCCAGCGAAGCCGGGTTCATAGCGGTATCGGGATCCAATTGCACCCGGCCCTGTACGGGTGCTGCGGCGGCCACCTGGTCGATGTAATGTTGCGGATGCACCAAAGCGATCTGCGGCCAACTGGCCAGCGGCGCCGAACGCCGTTCCAGGGCCGCGAACGCCGGTTCGGCCAGGGCCAGCTGGATGGCGCGCAACCGGTCGGGCCGCTCTGGGTGGCCTTGGCCCAAGTCGTGTTCCAGGCAGATTGCGTGTTCAAATATCAAGGTCATGCTTTATCCTGTCGCATCGTCAGGATATTGCACTAACATTAGGACAAATAACAGGCGAGGACGGCATGCTACAGGAACGAATCGAGGGGAAGTGGATCGATTGTTTTGCGCGCGTTTTTGCCCGGTGCGGGGTTAAATCGGAGGAAGCCGTGGCGATCCTGTCGGAAAGCCAGTCCCGGCCCATCAACGTGCAACTGGCCGAACTGGCGCTGCACCAATTGGGCGCCCGGGCCTTTCACATCGTGATCCCCACGCCGGCGCAGTCGGCCCCGGTAGCGGTACGCTCCACCGGCGCCTCGGATGTCATTCAGGACATCCGCCCGGTGGTCGGTGCCCTGGCCAGCACCCCCATGGTGGTGGATTGCACCGTCGAAGGCTTGCTGCACGCCCCGGAACTGCCTGAAATCCTCCAAGGCGGCGCGCGGGTACTGATGATTTCCAACGAACATCCGGAGGCCTTGGAACGCCTGGCCCCCGACGATGCGTTGGAAGGCAAGGTCAAGACCGGCATAAAAATGCTGCGTGGCGCCAAGGCCATGACCATTACCTCCCGCGCCGGCAGCAACCTGTCGGTGGACCTGACGGGCGCCGTGGCGGGCGGTGGCTGGGGCTGGGTTACCCGGCCCGGCATGATCTCCCATTGGCCGGGCGGGCTGTGCCTGTGTTTTCCCGCCGCCGGCGCAGTGAACGGCACCCTGGTGTTGGACCGGGGTGATGTGAACCTGACCTTCAAGCGCTATCTGGATGCCCCCATCTCCCTTCGTATTGAGGACGATTACGTTACTTCCATCGAGGGTGGAGGCGTGGATGCGGACCTGATGCGCAGCTATTTCGCGGCCTGGGGCGACCGGGACGCCTATGCCACTTCGCATATTGGCTGGGGCATGAACCCCGGGGCCCGCTGGGACGCCATGACCATGTACGATCGCAGGGATTTTAACGGCACTGAATTGCGTGCCTTTGCCGGCAACGTGGTCTATTCCACCGGCGCTAACGAGGTGGCGGGCCGGCGGACCCTGGGCCATTTTGATCTGCCAATCCGCAATTGCACCGTCGGACTGGATGGCCAGGCCGTGGTGAAAGAAGGCATTTTGCAAGGAGAACTGGCATGACCGCTGTTCCAAGTTTTGAGAGCCGGGGTGACGGCCCCGTATTGCTGTTTCTGCATGGCATCGGCGGCAACCGCCGCGCCTTCGACGGCCAGTTGCCAGCGTTTTCTGATCGTTGGCGCGCCATTTCATGGGATATGCCCGGCTATGGCGACAGCGCACCCCTGGCCGAGATGACCTATCCCAACCTGGCCGACGCCGTGGCCCGGCTGCTGGATCATCTCGACGCCCCGACCGCCGCCATCGTTGGCCATTCCATGGGCGGCATGATCGCCCAGGAATTCGTCATCCAGCATCCCGGGCGGACCTCCGCCTTGGTGCTTTCGGCCACCTCGCCATCGTTCGGCAAGCCAGGCGGTAAATGGCAGGAATGGTTTCTGGGCCAGCGCCTGGCGCCTCTGGATAAGGGCCTCAGTCCGGCGGATTTCGCCCATGAACTAGTGCCGGCCATGATGTCGGATAACCCACCCGAAGCCGCCGTCGCGGCGGCCATGGCGTCGATGTCGGCATTATCATCGGAGACCTATCGCTCCGCCCTGCATTGTCTGGTGACATTTAATCGCCGCGACAAGCTGGGTGAAATCGCCTGCCCCACCTTGGCCCTGGCCGGCGACAGGGATGAAGCCGCGCCGGCGGCGATGATGAAAAATATGGCCAGCTATATCCCAAACTGCCGCTATCACTGCCTGCACGGCGTCGGGCATCTGGTCAACCTGGAAGATCCCGAACAGTTTAATCGGGCGGTACGCGGATTTCTGGATGAGGTGGCGTAGGAATGCCGGGACAGGTGGAATTGCTGGCCACCGCTCAGCGCCTGGGCCGTGATAAATTCCTGCCCCGAGCCGCCGGCTACGACCGCGAGGGGCGCTTTCCGACCGAGAATTACGCCGATCTGCGCGCGGCTGGATTTCTGGGCCTGGTGATCCCGGAACGCTATGGCGGCCTGGGCGTTGATTATGCCAATTATATGGAAATATCGGCTGAGCTGGGCCGTTGGTGCGGGGCCACGGCCCTGACCTTCAACATGCATTGCGCCACCATGTTGTGGTCCTCGCAAATGGCCGATGACCTGGAGATGACGGCAGCGCAGCGGGATGCACACGAACGACGGCGCCGGGGCATCTATCGCAAGGTGATCGAAGACGGGGCCATTTTTGCGCAACCTTTTTCAGAACCGAACAGTGCCGCGGCAGCCGGCAAGGCGCCCTTTGGCACCACGGCGCGCAAAGTGAAGGGCGGTTGGCGGGTCAATGGGCACAAGCATTTTGCCTCGCTCGCGGGCGCGGCGGACTATTACGGCGTACTGTGTACCGAAGCCAAGTCGGCGGGCGAAGCGGACGTCAGGGACACCATCTATCTGGCCGTGGATGGCCGCGCCGAAGGCTTAGAAATCAGCGGCGAGTGGGATGTCCTCGGCATGCGGGCCACATCCTCGAATAACCTGGATCTTAGGGATGTCTTTGTCCCCGACGACCAGCAGTTAATGCCACGGGGCAAGTA
>CAUZBE010000254.1:0-5221 GCA_963577885.1 Alphaproteobacteria bacterium | reverse complement strand
GCCGATGGCCTGGAACTGGTACTACTGCGGTTCCCCAAGGGTTGATCTAGGACAATGCCAAATCAATGAGAATCGCGAAGCGTTTCTCATTGACTAGAAAAATTGTCCTGGCTCTAAGAATTCGAGCATTCTCAGAATGAAAATGCTCGGCTTTAGGGCGCGAATTGCACCCGTTGCGGGGTTTCTGACAGGGCCTGAACGGTGCCCGCCACCAGACCGGCCATGATATCGGCGGCGGGGCGGCGGTCGGTAAGCAGGCCCGCGCCTTGACCGGCGGCGTTCATGTACAGGTCCCAGCGCCCTGCCTGCTGGGCGGCGCTCAGAAAATCCTCCATCAAGACGCGCTGGAATGGCGAGGGCAACGGCGCCAGCGCCGATTGCGCCCAGGCGTCGGTAACCACGTTGCGTTTAGCACGCAGGGTCTTGCCGGTCCAGGCTTCCGAGATGCGGAAATCGGTAGCCTTACCAGTCACGATATCGTCTTTGACCACATCCGGCAGGCCGCCCTCTTCGGACACCAGAAAGGCCGTGCCCATCCACACGCCAATGGCGCCGAGGGTAAGGGCCGCGGCAATGCCCCTGCCCCCGACAATGCCGCCGGCCGCCACCACGGGCACGGGGGCGACCGCCTCAACCGACTGGGCGACCAGGGGCAGGGTCGCAACGGGACCCGTGTGGCCCCCGCCTTCGGTCCCCTGGCAGACCACAATGTTGACGCCTGCGTCGCGGTTGCGTTCGGCATTGCGGACGGTACCGGCTAGGCCGATCACCACCATGCCCTGTTTGCGGGCGCGAGGGATGATCCGGGCCGGATCACCCAGGCCGGCGGCAAAAATCGGAACCTCCTCCTCCAGCACCACCTGGATCTGGGCCTCGGCATAGACGTCAGAATTGACGATGTCGTTCTCTACCGGCGCAGGGGCTAGATCGTAGCGTTCCAGCAATTCGTGCATGAAGGCGACATGGGCTGGGTAGTCACGGCGCAGCTCTTCACGCACGCCAGTGCGGGTGGTGGCGGCCGCGGCAAGCGAGGCGGGCAGCAACAGATCGACGCCAAATGGCTTGTCCGTTAACTGGCGCACCCGCTGGATACGCCGGCGGACCTCTTCCGGCGACAAGGCGGAACCGCCCAGCACGCCGCAGCCTCCGGCCTCCGATACCGCCGCCACCAATTCGGGCGGCGTACCCATGCCCCAGATCCCCATGCCGGCCAGCATGATGGGATATTCAATGTTTAGAATGTCGCAGAGTTCGGTGCGCAGGATGGGTCGGCTCATGGGTCGCTTCTCTATAGATGTTCAGAGGTGCTATATCTTACTGCAAGACAAACAAGGAGAGTAAGATATGGCAGATGAAACGCCACGTGATTTCGTGGGCAGCGAAGATGAATTGCGTGACCTGTATGGCGAGGTTGGCGAATTGGCGGCGCAAAAAGCCATTCCCGCCCTGGAACCCCACAGCCGGCGGTTTATCGAGCTGTCGCCGTTTTTGTGCATAGCCTCCGCCTGCGCGGACGGTCCGGCGGATATCTCGCCCCGGGGCGATGCGCCCGGCTTTGTCAAGGTTCTCGACGACCACACCCTGCTAATCCCGGACAGGGTCGGCAATAACCGCCTGGATACCTTCGCCAACATCACCCAGAACCCGTACATCGGCCTGATCTTCTTGGTTCCCGGCATGAACGAGACCCTGCGGATCAACGGCCAAGCGCGGATTTGCACGGATAGCGAGGTCTTGGCGAATTTCGAGGTGCGGGGCAAGTTGCCAAAAACAGGTCTTCTGGTGGCTATCGAAGAGATCATGTTCCAATGCGCCAAGGCGCTGGTACGCTCGCGCCTGTGGGATGACAATTACCGGGTGGAGCGCAAATCCGCCATGCCGCCCCTGGGCCATATCATTAAGGACCAGATAGGTGCGCTCCAATCGCCTGATGAGGTCGAGGCCTATGTGCAAAGAAGCATTAAAGAGCGGCTGTATTAATGGCGACATTATATCTAGTACGCCATGGCCAGGCTGCCGCGTCATGGGGCGAGGATCCCGATCCTGGCCTGAATGCGCTTGGACATGGCCAGGCGGCCCGGATGGCGGCGGCACTGGCGGCACTGGGGCCTATGCCCATTATGATCAGTCCCCTGCGGCGCACGCGGGAAACCGCCTAGCCGCTAGAGGCCGCCTGGAATATCACCGGAATGGTTGAACCGGCGGTCCGTGAAGTCCCCTCGCCCACGGAAAATCTAGGCAACCGTCGGGAATGGCTGCACGAAGTCATGTCTGGCACATGGGCCCAGGCCGATGCCTGGCTACGGCCATGGCGCCAGGGCATGATCGATGCTCTGTTGGGGGTGCCCGATGACAGCGTCATCATCAGTCATTCCGTTGCCATTAACGTCGCCGTTGGCACCGCCCATGGCGATGACCGAGTGACCCTATTTCGGCCCAATAATTGCTCCGTCACCGTGCTAGAAACCGACGGCCAAGACCTGTCCCTAGTTGAATTGGGCGAGGCGTTGGAGACAAACATCGGCTGAGGCGCCCAGATGCAAAATGGCAGATCCCCATACCACTACTGGTCGTTTCATGACGAGAATTAAGAATAATCCCGTTCTGGGCATAGTGATAATCAGAGGCGTCCTAGTCATTTTCACGGTTTCCTCCTTGAATGCCGTGAATGACATTCGTGACTTTTTTTTAACCCACAAACACCAACCAAAACCAAGGCTGCGGAAAGCTAACCCCAACCCACCCCCGCGGTCCGAAAAGAAGCCGCCGCGATCGCCGAACCCGCCAAACGGTTGCTGGAGGTTGGAGACAATGTCGTTGAGTTTGACCGTGATTACAGGCTCGTTAACCTGCAAGGATACGACCCCGCATGGTCTACTGACGGCCGCCTGATCATATACTGCGCGCGCGACTACAGCAGTCCGGCATTACCTTAAGCCGGGTCGTCGCGACGAAATCCCCGTTATCCATTTTGGAAGTTGTGCCCGAATTTCGATAACATGCACCGGAAAACTAACCCGCATACTTGAGCCATATGGAGCAGGATCATGAAGATTGATGGAGGTTGCCACTGCGGCAACATCACCTACGAGGCGGAAGTAGACCCGGAGAAGGCCGCGATTTGTCATTGTACCGACTGTCAGTCCCTGTCGGGCACGGCATTTCGTACGGTTGTCATCAGTCTTGTGGATGCTTTCACGCTACTCTCGGGCGAGCCCAAAATGTATGCCAAAATAGGGGGCAGCGGCGCCAAGCGTATACAGGCCTTTTGTCCGGACTGTGGCTCGCAAATTTACGCGACCTCTGTGGGTGATGGACCGAAGATCTACGGCATTCGACTCGGCACCGTGCGCCAGCGCGATGAACTGCCGCCCAAGCGGCAAATTTGGCATCGTTCAGCACAGAAGTGGCTGGCCGATCTAGGCGCCATACCAACCATCGATTAGTATTCCATTACCGGGCCGTTATGCGCAGTGGCCTCAGGCCGACCAGGAAAACGGGGCGAAGTGGCCGTTATTGCCTTTTCCCACCATATCCAGGTCTAGGCTGAAGCCATGAATATGGGTCTGCTGAGAGCGCGCCAGGGCCAGGCGGCTGTTGGCCGGGTGGGCGGTGTTGTCTAGATAGAACGGCTCACCCTTGCCGTTGCGCGACGGGACGCCTTCGATCTCGTAGGATAGGACGCCGGGGATATTGACCGCCCGCTTGAGGCCGTCCTGGATGAATTCGATAGCCTTGAACTGTACGCCGCGAAAATCACTGACCAGGTTATCACGGATCATCGCCGGTATACCGCCCGCCTCACCGCCGACGATGGCGGCCAGGGCCGTGCGCTGACCCTCGTCCGCGTCCTCGTCCACCACATTGGCAAAGACCCAGCCGCCATCCGACATCACCCGGCCCGAGCGGATCACCAGGGCAAATTTAAGCTCGGCAAGGTCAACGGCGCCGTATTGGCCCTGATCGATGCGGAACGCCATCAGGGCGGTGCAATGCCCGTACGTCGCCTTTCCCTGGGGATTGGTGTAGATACACGGACATAAATAGTCGCAATTGCAGCTCTCCATATACTCGCCGGAAATATTCCATTTGTCGGCCGCCATTATCCGTTCCTTTCATTTAGCAGAATATTTAATCCAAATATCGGGCCGCTACGCCAACCGGTAGGCGCGCCGCGCCGTGCCGCTGAACAAGGCGTCCCGATCCCCCGGCGAGGCTCCCATGGTCAGATGCTTGAAAGCATTCCACAGGGCGGCGTAACCGATGCCCATCTTTTCGACGGGAAAGTTGCTTTCGAAGGTACACCGCTCCGGCCCAAACAATTCGATGCAGGTTTCAATGTTGGGGCGCCAAAGTTCCGCCAGTTCCAGTGATATGGGCGGTGCCGGGGCGTTGAAATAATCGAAGGCGGCCAAGCGCATCATCATGCCGCCCAATTTCATAGTGACGTTGGAACATTGCGCCAATTCCGACATGCTCAACCGCCACTGAGCGAACGCTTCATCGCGCTTGCCCGTGTAAACGCCATAGCCCAATGCCCCGCCACAGTGGTTCATGATGATGTTGGCATCGGGGCAGGCCCGAGCTAGATCCACCAATTCGGTCAGTTGCGGATGATAGAGCCAGGCATCGAGGGATAGGCCAAGGGCGGTCAGACGGGCCAGACCGGCACGAAAATCCGCCTGGCCATAAAGGCCCCGCCCCTCACTGTTATGGCCATTGCCAATCATCGGATCGGCATCCCAACCGGCCGCGTGGCGGACACCGCGAAAGCGTCCGGCCCCGGCCCTAATTGAGGCCTCCAACACCGGTTGCAGGCGATCGCCTAAGTTTAGATCCGCAAAGCCGACTATGCCGGCGGCAACGCGGGTTGGACCGTAACTGCCGCTGTCGCACATGGCCGCAACGCCAGCGGTGAATTCCACCTCGCCGATGGCGCGCATTTCCTCCGGCCCCTGGGCCCGGCACATGGAGCCGCATTCCATATAGACCGTGGCCACGACGTTGTGGCCACCGCCATCCTCGCACGTGCCCAGGTCGTCCAGTAACTGAGGCAGCAGATAACGATGCCTTATTTGATCCCAAAGATGATGATGGGTATCAATTATAGGCAAATCCGGATCAACGATGTCTTCCGCTGGCCGCTTCTCCAACCAAGCCTCGTTGGGCCGAAAGATACGGCCAAAGGGCGTCGGTTGTTTGGCGCTAGTCATGGCGGCTC
>CAUZBE010000253.1:0-5228 GCA_963577885.1 Alphaproteobacteria bacterium | reverse complement strand
GCAGGACTACGAGACCGCGGCGAAGTGGTACAGACTTGCTGCCGAACAGGGGAACGCCAATGCCCAGAATAATCTGGGTGTGATGTACGACAAGGGAAATCATGTTCCACTTGTTCTTTTTCGTACATCCCACCCAGATTGGACTGGAACTTGGCAGGACTATAAGATTGCGGTTAAGTGGTTCAGACTTGCTGCCGAACAGGGGAACGCCAATGCCCAGAATAATCTGGGTGGGATGCATGACAAAAGACGAGGTGTTCGACAGGACTACGAGACTGCGGCGAAGTGGTACACGCTTGCTGCCGACCAGGGACATGCCATTGCCCAGTCCAATTTGGAAATACTCCAAAAAAAAACGAACCCGTGGTGGAAGATTTGGTGAACGACCACAAGGATGTCGAATAGACCTCCACCCAGACCCCATCCCCTCTTTTATTTGTTACTATCACAAGTATTCTAAGACAATCAAAGAGGTAAAAAATAACAATGAAAGTTGCGTTATATTGCCGTGTCTCCACTTCCACCAAAGACCAGACCATCGAGAACAAGTTATGGGAACTGACCGCATCTAAATCCGCAATATAACGGGATTTTCACCTGACCCATCGCTGTTTGATACGAGGACATCCAACGGACCTGTCTATCCTAGACATTCCGTCCTACACTCCCCCTATGAAACGCCTGACCGCTATTCTGTGCCTGACGATTGCCGTGTTTCTTTGAAGTGCGGGCTTGAGTTGGGGTGCTGATTGGAACAAGGGTGTAGATGCATACAATAGTGGTGACTTCGCAACCGCTCTGTGTGAATGGGAACCCCTTGCCGAACAGGGGATTGCCGTTACCCAATACATCTGGGTGTGATGCACCACAGCGGAAAAGGCGTTCCACAGAACGATGAGACTGCGGTAAAGTGGTACAGACTTGCTGCCGAACAGGGGAATGCCAAGTCCCAGAACAAATTAAAAACCCTAAAAATAGAACTAGTCAGAAAATATATCAACGATTGTAGAGACTATTCGGACACCACCCACCCCTAAATTTCCAATGGGTAGATTCCGTAAACCTACAAAACCATCTCACCTTTAAGAGAGAAATGTCAGGGAAACGAACCCCTAGGCTAGACTGAGTAGATTTTGCGGACTTACTGGGAAAAAATAACAGGTGGTGGGCGGCAGATATGAAAATATGGATAAAGATAGGAATAGTAGGATCGGTAATTGAGTTTTTTGTGGTTCTACTATTTAGTTATAACGGCACAGGGTGGGGTGGATTTCACTTGGATGGGTCACGGGGAATTACTTTACTTCTCACAGGGTGCGCCGGTGTCTGGGCAATCTCATATATGTTCTACAGGGATAAAAAATAGCAAGGGGTGGGTATCAGATATGAAAACATGGATAAAGATAGGAATAGTAGGATCAGCAATTTGGAGTTTAGTGATATTTGTATTGAATGAGGGTATTTTAGGATCCACTTCGTTTAGCAATTATTACATTTATAAAGAATTGGGAACTAATGTAGCTCTTGGGGGATGTGGTTTTATCTGGTTGATCTCATATATATTTTATAGGGACAAAAAATAACAGGGCGCCCAATTTCTCAATAACATTCATTCACTTAACTGGGAAAAAATAGAGACAAACCTGCCGCCGGAGGCTTCAGGAAAGATCATGACGGACAGACGGCGTGGGTAAATGATTATGAGCTTGATAATAAAATCCGCCATCAAACCTCTGTGGCTCGGCGCCACGATCCGTAGCCGCGGTGAGGCCGAGGAACATTCGGAACGCGTCTTCGGATATTTCCCCCGCCTAAGTCAACGGCGCCGCCAATTGGCTCGAACGCTATCGGGCGGTGAGTAACAGATGGTGGCCATCGGCCGTGCCGTGATGGCCAAACCCCGGTTGCTTTTGCTGGACGAACCGTCCGGAGGGTTGGCGCCGCAGTTCATCAATGAGATTGGAACCATCATCCAGGCGTTGAAGGATGACGGAGCGACGATGCTGATGGTCGAACAGAACCTCGCTCTTGCCTTCAAGGTGGCCGACCGTTTCATAATTTTGCGCGACGGTGTCGTCAGCGACGGTGGGTTTGTGAAGGCCTTGGAAGGCAATCACGAAGAAATCGTCCGCACCATTTATCTCTGATAGGATGTTCGGATAGCCGTAACCGTCCGTCGTCGCCGCCCTATCCCGGGGCCTGTGGCCCCGAGTATGAACCGTTATCCTAGGAGAGCATCCTATGTCCGTTGAGATTGTCCGCACCGCCTGCCCTCACGATTGTCCAAGCGCTTGCGCGCTTGAGGTTGAACGCTTGTCGCCAACCAAAATTGGCCGTGTTCGGGGTGCATCGGACCTGCCGTTCACCGCCGGTGTCGTGTGCGAAAAGGTTGGTCGCTATGCGGAGCGGGTTCATCACCCCGACAGGCTGACCCATCCGATGCGCCGCGTCGGTGCGAAGGGAGAAGGAAAATTTGAACGGGTTAGTTGGGACGAGGCACTCGATACTGTTTCCGATGCCTTTATAGCGTCGACGGAAAAGCATGGGCCGGAATCCGTTTGGCCCTATCATTCTGGCGGAACGCTCGGTGTCGTGCAGCGCTACGGCATTGAAAGACTGAGCCGTTTGCTGGGCTATTCCGGCATGATTGGTACGATCTGCGTGACACCCGCGATGTCTGGTTGGGCTGCGGGGGTCGGTGGGCAACGCGGTGTCGACCCATGCGAGATAGCTGAGTCGGAGCTCATCGTAGTTTGGGGCGGAAATCCAGTACACACCAACGTCAATCTTATGAAACATATACAGAAAGCACGCAAAGCGCGTGGAGCTAAACTAGTCGTCGTTGATGTCTATAGAACGTCGACTATGGCCGCGGCCGATATCGGACTGGTTCTGCGGCCCGGCACTGACGCGGCGCTAGCTTGCGCGATGATGCAGGTGATATTAGCGGAAGGGTTGGCGGACGAGAACTACCTCGCCGAATTCACCGATTTCGATGACCAAGTCCGGGCACATCTAGCGACGAAGACGCCACAATGGGCTTCCGACATTACCGGCCTGACTGTTGAGGAAATCACGACCTTGTCGCGGCTTTATGGACAGACGAGGAAGAGCTTCATTAAGTTCGGCGTCGGCTTTACTCGCAGCCGGAACGGAGCGGCTAACATGCATGCAGCGTGTGGTTTGCCGGCGATTACTGGCGCGTGGCGGCACCGTGGTGGTGGCGCATTTTGGGGTAGCTTTGATATTTGGGGCCTTGATACGACTGTGGCGCATGCTGCGGATAAGGCAAGAGACGTGACCCGTATGCTTGACCAGTCCCGGATTGGAGCAATTCTGTGTGGCGATGTCGATGCGCTCAAGGGCGGGCCGCCTGTCGGGGCAATGCTAATTCAAAATTCCAACACCGCGCTAGTTGCGCCAGATACGACAGCAGTGAGAAAGGGCCTCATGCGCGACGATCTTTTCATCTGCGTGCATGAGCAATTCATGACCGCCACGGCGCGTTATGCCGACATCCTGTTGCCGGCGGCAATGTTCCTGGAGCTTGATGATATTTACAAGGGCTGGGGGCACACCGCGCTTACAATCGGGCCGCGTGTACTAGATCAGCACGAAGAATGCCGCAGCAATCTGGAGGTCGTACACGGCTTAGCGGAACGCCTAGGCGCCGACCATCCCAGCTTTAAAATGAGCGCACGGGAGTTGATGGATAAGACCTTGCGGGATTCTGGTAAAGGTACGCTTGATGCGGCTATTGCAAGCGGCTGGTTAGATTGTGCGCCTAGTTTTGAGAGTGCGCATTTCCTGAATGGCTTCCCGCACGCGGACGGCAAGTTTCACTTCAAGCCGAATTGGTCGAAGATAGGGCCGTATCACGAAGGTATGCCTGTGATGACGGACCACTGGGCGGTGACCGATACTATCGGTCCAGAAAAGCCACTTCGGCTTGTCACCCCTCCACCAAGGGCCTACCTCAACACGTCGTTCACAGAGACCCCGGGCTCGCAGCGGCGAGAGAAAGAGCCAACAGCAATTGTTCACCCGCAAGACGCGTTGATTTACGGGGTTATAGACGGCGGTGACATACGAATCGGTAACCACATGGGCGATGTGGTGCTAAAAGCCAAGATCTTGGATACGGCTAAACAAGGGGTTGTTATTGCCGAAGGCGTCTGGCCCGACAATGCCTTCGATCGTAAAATAGGCATAAATTTGCTGATAGATGGCACCCCAGTCGCACCATCGGGTGGCGCAGCGTTTCATGACACGGCTATTTGGTTGAAGGCTGAAGCTGGCTCCTTAACGGTAGATGTGGCAGACTAAGATGATAAGCTCACCCCTCTGCAATGGCGTGTCCCACTCGTCCTGTTTTAAATATTCCCATCTCATCGTTTACTTGTTTCAAATATGCTTTTCTCGACATAATCGAACGCCTATCAGAATTCATATAAGTCTTTGCCATTCTCGCCCTATCTTGGGATAAAATTAGCATAACTGGTGGCTGGCCGGCGATCTCCGCCTTGTCCAGGCCCGGCCATTCGCCGTAGACGCTGTCGTTGTCGGCGCCCAGTTCCGGGTTCAGGTTCAATTCCATCAGTTCGTTGCCATGTACCCGGCGCCGGTTCGATTTCGGTTGTCACACCCAGGATAATCCGCCACCTACCAAACTGATCGATAGTCTGCGATAGCATTCAAATTTTGCCATTTAGGTGACGAGAAAATGGCCATGACGCCAAAATGCGCGACCACGGATGATAATGTTGATGATCCTGGCAAAGCCCTCGGCCAGGACCGGGGTACGGCCGTCCACGGCAACCAGAACATCGGCGCCGTTGGGGTTTTCGTCTTCGGTGGTCAGAAAGACAGGCTGTTCCTCGGCCGGGCCGTCACCACTGCTGCCGTGGGGCAGCCAGGAGCCATCCTCGTAGGTCCATAGCACGCTGTTCAGATCCTCCACTCGTTCTGGCGAGCCGGCCAGGACAATGGCCCGGTGCCCCCGTTCCAAGGCCTTTTCCAGCAGTTTCGGCAAGGCGCGCTCCAACGGCCAATGCAGCAAATGATAAAAGCCTACCTCCGTCATATTCGTGAGTTACTTGCCGCCCTCGTAATGGTTCGCGCGACACGTCATCAGCCCGCCAGGTTATAAAACGCCACCGCATTATCGCAGGTAATCTTTTGGATCTGCGCCGGCGTCAGACCGGCAAACTGTTCTTCGATGTACTTGG
>CAUZBE010000252.1:0-5241 GCA_963577885.1 Alphaproteobacteria bacterium | reverse complement strand
GCGGTCATGCCGCGTCCTTTCTTTTGGATGGGCTAAGTACCATAACCCGTGCCCTTGCTGCTTCAAGCCAATGCAACCGGTCTACCGATTGGCCGGACTGAACGCCGCAATTCAGATGCGGGTTTCCATGAAGTCGATGACCTGTGCAAAAACGACGCTGTCGGGATCGGCTAGCGCCTGACAAATGCTGAAGTGGTCTAGGCCATCGGCGATCAGGACCTCCGCCGCATGCCCGGCCGCTTGCAGGGCGGCACCGAATATGTGTGTTTGGTCGATGAAGCCCTGGGTCTCTCCGCCACCTACCACACCGAGTGTAGGTGGTAGTGGCCGGTCCAGGCGGTGGATCGGGCTCAATGAGCGCGCCGTGTCCGCATCAAGCGCTAAATCATCGTTGATGCTGGTCTGGCGCAGCGGTTCAAGGTCGAAGATCCCGCTGATTGGGATCGTCGCTTTAATATCGATTTCCTCTACGCCAAGGGCCCGCCAATCGGTTCCGGCGGCCCAGGCAGCCATGTGTCCACCCGCCGAGTGGCCGCAAATGGCTATTCGGTCCGCGCGGCCGCCATAGCTGGTGGCGTTTTCGGCGATGAAGGCGATGGCTTGCAGGACCTGCGCCACGATCTCCGGCACCGTGAAGTCCGGCCGCAGGCCATAATCGACATTGATGGCGACAAAACCGCGATTGGCGAACGGCGCGCAGAGCGCCAGGAAAATCTCTTTCTCCAACGCCCGCCAATAGCCACCATGGATAAACACGAACACCGGCGCGCCGCCTTGCTGGGTAAAAACGTCAAGGCGCTCGCGCGGCGTTGGACCATATCGGATGTCCGCGCGAATCTCGGGCCGTGTGCGCAATGCCTCGCTGCGCGCACGCAATTCGGCGTAGGCTGCCTCGCGTGTCGTCGATCGGCCTCTAAGGGAATACTGCCCTTCCAGCACAGTAGTATTCACTGGGCCACTCACGCAGCGGCAAATTCTGGTAAATCGATCGACAAACCTTGTAGTCGCTCCCTGGTCTCCGATAGGTAGTGGGCCAAGGCCCGGCGTTGCCGCGCCCCACCGGCGCTCCCCAGGCCGGCTGCCGCCGCATGTTCCTCGGCCGCCTTTTCTTGGTCTGCGATCCCATCCGCCGCAAAGAACGGGGTTAGATAGCCGCTTAGGATGATTTCGTCGACGACACGTACAATCTCGGCTGTAGCCGCCGCCCGGTCGGCATCGTTCCAGGCATGAATGCGGTCGGTCACGAAATCCCAGCCAAACGCGGCGTGCCGGCGCTTGTCGCCGGAGATGAGCGAAAGTGCTGCCGTGACGGCATCATTCTTAACGGCGGTATTGTCAAGCGTGTAGAGGACCGCTTCGGCACCGATCTTGATGGCGCAATGGGCCAGTATGTAGGCATCGACCGGGGTATCCGCATGCAAGACCCGCTGGGATAGATCCAAGTTCAAGAGCGCGGCATAGGCCGGCGCTTCGGGTTTCGACAGATAGCCGCCATAAGCGTCAGCCATCTTCTGCATCACATCGATATGGCAGGCCTCTTGAGTGTTGCGCACAGTGAGGAAAAACTTCGGCGAAATGGGCCGATCCAACTCCAGACAGAGGCGGATCAGCGTCGCCGGCGTTTCCGAAAGATAGCCGTAAGCGGTCCAAAGGCGGCGGCTCCACATCAGCCGGGCGGCGTCCCTACCCTGTTGCTCTAGGTCATCCGCGCCGAGTAGATCCCAGGGAATATCGGAAATCGGGTTCCAATGGGCGCTCTTTTCTTTATGATAGGCGCCCGCCAAAGACGCGACTTGCGGGCGCAGGCGAACGGGAAAGCGCCGTTCAATCAGCATTTTTGAGTGTGTTTGCGGCATTGTTTTGACTGGGGTCTCAAATAGTCCCGGTACGGGGGTGATGGAACAATGGCAGTTCACAGCCCCAAGCCCTCATCTGCTTGCGAATGCGCTGCACCGACGCGATGAAAATCGGTTTTTCGACTTCCTCCACGGTGGAGCCCAGGCCGGCCTCGTAGGTGATGCGGTCGCATTCAACATCAGCGCGCGTAGCCTCTGAATCGTCCTGCGCCAACCAGGAGCTGTGGTAGCCGTTCATCTCCACATTCTGGATCATTACCGCGACCGCATCCTCGATCTGTTTTAAATCCGCCGGGTTAAGTTGCGGCACGCGTTTGGCCATGTAGTACCAGCCGAAGGCGCAATGGCGTACCTCGTCCCGAGTAATGCCACGGCTGCAGGCCCGCGCAATGGGATCGGTGGTAATCTCGCTCAAATGCTTGAAAACATCGAAAGCGACTTCTTCGGCCGCGCAGACCAGTGCGGCAATCAGCGCCTCAAGAAGGCATTCGGGGTCCAGCGCCATCTTGCGCACCCCGTGGGTTACTACATTGCCTTCGTATTCGCGCAGCGGCGGCGCGTCGATATAGCCGCCGCAGGCCTCGGCCATCAGATAGCAAACCTCCGAATGGCGGGCCTCCTCTTGGGAGCGTATTGTGAAGAATAGCCCGAGGTCCATCTCCCGGCTCTCCCGGGCAAAACGGATCTGAATTGCCGGGCTCTCCGAAATGGCGCCGTATTCAAGCCATGCCCTGCGGCTCCACGCATTGCGTGCGGCCCATAGCTGTTCTTCGGTGTATTTTGATTTTTCGAACTTGTCCCAGGGGATGTCCTTGCGCGGGTCCCACTGATTCTTGGCGGCGGCATAGAAAAGATCCCGCACGCTGTTAATTGAATGCGAAAGGTCTATGGGAAACCGGTCCTCTGGCGCATCGAGAATGGTATCGGCTGTTGAAAATTGAGGCATTGAAACATTTTCCACTGGCCAGAGAATTACGCCCGAACAAACATTTGTCCGCACTCTTTCTAGGCTAAGTTTGCACCAATACTTGCGGAAATGCCAGCATGTCCAATAACAGCAGGGCTTGCAACACGGCCCGCCAATACTGCCCCATGGCCGAAGCATGCCATCGCCTCGTTCCCGGTCACCGGCGTGACCGCCGCAATAGAATGCCGGCGATAGCCATATTGACCAGATTGAAGGCAACGGCGTTGATAAAGGCCATCCGGTAGGATCCGGTCAGGTCGTATAACAACCCCGCCAGCCAGCCGCCCAAGGCCATGCCGAACAGGGTCATGGACAGCACCATGGCAATGCGCCAGCCGGTCTGGCCGGGCACGAAATAGCGCCGGACGATGATGGCATAAGCGGGCACGATGCCGCCCTGGCTCAAACCAAACAGGGCCGACATGATATAAAGCCCAGCCAGAGACTCGACGAACATGAATAGAACCAGCATCAGGGCCTGTAGGCTACCGCCCACTAGCAATGTCGCCAGGCCGCCAATACTATCGGAAATCCAGCCAAACCCCAGCCGGCTGACGACCCCGGTCCCCAGCATCAAGGCCAACATCTCGGCCCCGCGCTGGGCCGCATGCCCAACGTCCGAAGCATAGGCAACTATATGGACTTGCGGTACGGCCATGGCGACACAACAGGCCACGCCCGCGACGCATAGCAGTCCATGCAGGCCATTTGGCGCCAGACCGAGGGGGCGGGCAATGGCCGCCGTTGCATCTGCCGTCATTACAAAAGCCGCCGGGGGGCGGCGGCGCAAGACAATACACAGGGGCGGTATCGTAAGCAGTACGAAAATGCCGATGCCGGCATAGGTGGCGCGCCAGTCGGAGGCATCGATGAAATATTGTATGACGGGGGGCCATATCATCCCAGCCAGGTAAATGCCGCTAGCTGCTATGGCCACCGCAATGCCCCGGCGGCGGTGAAACCATAGGGTGGTATCTGCCACCAGTGGCGCGAACAGCGCCGCGCTGCCTAACAGGCCAATCAACAAGCCTTGGGCCAGATACAATTGCCAGAGTGCGGTGGCCCGGGCGGCCAGTAGAAATCCCAATGCCAGTAGAACACTACCCACAAGGCAAGGCCACATCACGCCGACCCGGTCCGACCAGCGGCCCATTAAGATACCGCCAACGCCGAACCCAATCATGGTGGCGGCATAGGCAATCGAGGCCGCGGAGCGGGTGGCGCCGAATTCAATGGCGACCGGTTTCAGAGCGACGACAATGGCATAACTGCCGACGGTGCCAATGGTCATTATGATTAGCGAGGTGGCCAGGCGCACATAGGCGTAGATGGGTTCACGCTCCGCCATGGTGGCGTCAACGGCCATGTTGGATCACTCTTTTCTAACGAGCCGGGGCTGGCCGATGGGGCGTGCCGCAGGGATTATTCGGTGGCACAATCATAGCGAATACCCAGACGCCATCGCAGTGTTTATTTGAGACATTGTTGACCGCGAAATTCGCTTATCATCGTCCCGACGGCACAACTAACGTAAAGGCGCCTGGAATGTTCTTTTCGATTGCCAAAATCTTTTGGGTTTTTGCCAAGCCCTTGAATTTAACGCTGATCCTGCTGTCTCTGGCGGCCCTTTTATTATGGTCGCGTTGGCGGCGTGTGGGTATCTGGCTGACGAGCCTACTCGCGGCCTCTCTTCTGGCGGTGGCGATCCTGCCGATCGGCGAGTGGCTGATGGCGCCGTTGCAACGACAATTCGCGCCCATTAACATGACTGACGGACACGTGACAGGCATCGTCCTGTTGTCCGGCGGCGTCGTGGATTTGCGTATTTCTCGAAAGGTCGGCCACGCGGTACCGGGCTCGACGGCGGACAGGCTGGTCGAATTCATTCGCCTGGCGCGGGCTTATCCCAGGGCGCGGCTACTGATTTGTGGTGGCAGCGGCGACGCGGATGGTGTCCGAGACGCACTTTGGGATCGGGAAGCGCCGTTGATCGCCGAATATTTGGCGCGCCGGGGCATCGCGCGGGAGCGCCTTTTGGTGGAGGCGCGATCCCGCGATACCTTTGAAAATGCCGTCTTGGGGCAAGCCTTGGCTAAGCCCAAGCCGGCAGACCGTTGGCTTTTGGTCACCTCGGCCTGGCATATGCCTCGTGCCATGGCAGTTTTCCACGCCTTGGATTGGCCGGTCGTGGCTGCCCCGCCCATGCGCCTAAAGGATGGGCAAAATGCATACCCACTGCGTTTCAATCTGAACCGAGGCCTGCACAGCGTCGGTAGGGCCATGCATGAATATCTCGGTTTGCTATCTTATTGGCTGAATGGCCGCATAAAGACCCCGTGGTCGGCGCCTTGAAGGGGTCTCTAGAGACATACTGAAGCAATGAAGGGTTACTTGGCGGCCCGATGATAGGTTGGAAAT
>CAUZBE010000251.1:0-5257 GCA_963577885.1 Alphaproteobacteria bacterium | reverse complement strand
CCGTTTTGCCTGCAGCTGCAGACGCTGCGCCAGGGCACGGCTGATCCGATGGCCAAAACGGGCCCTGGTTTCGGCCGGCGTCACCAATTGCGCCCATGGCATGCGGCCATAACGACTGTGCAATAGGGCCATCCCCCGCAACGCGCCGGGCACCGCAACCGTGCCGCCCGCCGCTGCGGGCACCGGTCTGAAATCCAGGGTCTCAGTCTTGTTGCCGTGATGATCGTAATATAGACACATCCCGCCGCCACCGAGGCCGACCGCGACGGGATAGGTCACTGTCATGGTAAAAAAGGCCGCCGTGGCCGCATCGGCCGCAGTACCGCCGGCCGAAAGGATATCGCGCGCCACTAGTGCAGCCCGCGGTTCCTCGGCAACGGCGGCGCCCAAAAATCCACCTATTGCGCCGATTTCCCCGACCTTAGGCGCCGGACCGCCACAGGCCGCCAGGGCCAGGCACAAGGCGGCCAGTGCCGCACGTTGACGGCGCTGTAGGCCGAACCTACTTTGCAAGTGAATGGATGGTGGGGTTGCGAACTTGAGATACATAATTGGACTTTTACTACTTCCTATCTTGACGCTTCTGTTCCTGCCAGAGACGGCCCAGGCGCGATCATTCAGTTTTATCCGCGATGCGGAGATCGAGGGTACCATTCGCCTCTTCGGCGCACCACTCTTTGCCGTCGCAGGCTTGGAGCCGTCTGCGGTGCGCGTATACTTGGTAAATGACCCCTCCCTCAACGCCTTTGTCGCCGGCGGGCAAAAGATATTTATCAATACCGGCCTGTTGACCGCCTCGGACAACGCAAATCAGGTGATTGGCGTCATCGCCCATGAAACCGGCCACATAACCGGCGGCCATCTGGCCCGGTCCCAGGATGCCCTGCACGACGCCTCAGCGCAATCCATCATGGCCTTTGTCCTGGGCGCCGCCGCCGCCGTTGCCGGCCAGGGCGGCGCCGGCCAGGCGATCATTGCGGGCGGGACGCAGGTGGCGCAACGCTCTTACCTGAAGTATAGCCGCATCCAGGAAAGTTCGGCGGATCAGGCGGCCCTGACCATGTTGGATCAGACCCGCCAATCGGCCAAAGGCATGTTGTCATTTTTCGACAAGCTTGGCGATCAGGAGGCCCTGTTGACCGCCAGCCAGGATCCATACGTGCGCACGCATCCCTTGACCCGGGAACGGATCGATACGATCCGTGCCCATGCGGCGCGCTCGGCCAATTCAAATGCGGTCGAGCGTCCGGAATTCGTCGAGCGGCATAGCCGAATGCGGGCTAAACTGATCGCGTTTCTAGGCTCGCCCGCTCAGACTTTCCGCAAATATCCGGCCAACGATGACAGCCTGTCGGGCCGCTACGCACGCTCCATTGCAAGACATAAGATGCGGGAAACCGAGAAAGCCCTGGCCTTGATCGAGGGGCTGTTGGCGGAACACCCCCACGATCCCTATTTTCATGAATTCCATGGCCAAATTCTGTTTGAAAGCGGCAAGGTGGAAGCCGCCATCGCACCCTATGAACGGGCCGTGGCCTTGCAGCCCAATGAAGCGTTGTTACGTATTGGTCTGGGCCAGGCTCAGGTTTCCGTTAAAGGGCACGGCTATATCAAGGCCGCAATCAAAAATATGCGGCGCGCCGTGCGGCTGGAACCCGGCGATCCGACTGCCTGGCGCTGGCTGGGCATGGCGCATGGCCGCGACGGAGATATCGGGCTGGCGGCCCTGGCCACCGCGGAACGTTATATGCTGGCCGGCAAGTATCGCGATGCCATTGGCCAGGCGGCGCGGGCGGAGCGGACCTTGGCCAAGGGCACACCGGGCTGGCTGCGGGCCCAGGATCTCAAGGCGGCCGCCCAACAGGCTGCGAAAAGAGCAAAAGACAGATGAGCGCGACGGGCTACCTCCTCGCGTTGGACCAGGGCACCACATCCAGCCGGGCCATATTGTTCAATGGCGCGGGTATCGCCTTGGCCAGCGCACAGCAGGAATTACCGCAAATATTTCCGGGGCCCGGTCTGGTCGAACATGACGCCGGACAGATCTGGCGCGATAGCCTCGCAGCGGCGCGCGCCGTGCTGGCCGAAGGCGGGGTCCCGGCAGGACAAATTGCTGGCATCGGCATTGCCAACCAAAGGGAAACCACGGTGATCTGGCGCCGGGATACCTCTCAGCCGATCCATAACGCAATCGCCTGGCAAGACCGGCGCACTGCCGGCCATTGTGCGCGTCTACGGCAGGGCGGACATGACGAGTTGATCCAGGCGCGAACCGGCCTGATTATAGATCCATATTTCTCGGCGACAAAAATCACCTGGCTGCTGGATAATATCGATGGCGCCCGCGCTGCGGCGGAGGCGGGGGAACTGGCGTTTGGCACCATCGATAGCTGGCTGTTGTGGAACCTGACGGGTGGCGCGGTCCATGCCACGGACGCCACCAACGCATCGCGCACCATGCTGTTCGACATTCACCGGCAGTGCTGGGATGAAGAGCTATGCCAGCTATTCCAGATCCCGCCTGTCCTGCTGCCCAGCGTGCGCGATTGCGCCGCGGATTTCGGCCATACCACGGCGGGTCTGTTCGACGCTCCCATCGACATCGCCGGCGTGGCCGGTGATCAACAGGCGGCGATGGTTGGGCAAGCCTGTTTCACCCCCGGCATGATCAAGGCAACCTATGGCACCGGCTGCTTCGTCATGCTGAATACCGGGGCCGAGGCGGTCACATCGCGAAACCGAATGTTGACCACCGTGGCCTATCGCCTGGACGGCCAAACCACTTATGCCTTGGAAGGCAGCATCTTCGCCGCCGGGGCCGCCATGCAATGGTTGCGTGACGGCCTGAGACTGATCGACGCGGCACCCGAGTCCGAGGCCCTGGCCAACAGCTTAGAATCCACCGATGGGGTGATCATGGTTCCCGCCTTCGCGGGCCTGGGGGCTCCCTATTGGGATGCCGGGGCCCGGGGCGCCATACTAGGCCTGACCCGGGATACCGGCATTGCCCAGATCGTCCGCGCGGCATTGGAAGCGGTGTGCTATCAGACCCGTGATTTGTTGCTGGCCATGCAGGCGGACGCCGAAACGGCGATGGCCAGCGGTTTGTCATTCGATGTCCTGCGGGTTGACGGTGGCATGGTCGGGAACGACTGGCTGATGCAGTTCCTTGCAGACCTCCTGGACGTTACCGTGGACCGGCCCGCCATGACCGAAACCACCGCCCTGGGCGCGGCCTATCTGGCTGGCCTACAAACCGGTCTGTTTTCATCCATGGATTTCGTTGCGGCGAATTGGCGAATGCAGGCTCGTTTCTCGCCAAAAATGGTGGCGGTGAAACGGAATCAGCTATATGAAGCTTGGCAAGACGCCGTGGCGCAGGTGCGCACAGTTACGTGATCGGCCCTTGCCAGCGACAAATTCCGGCCCCATGATTGACCTGAATCCTGGCGCAAACCCGCCGGTATCCTGTTCGGAGAGATCATGGTCCTAGCATTTAGTCAACGCATCAGTCTGATTATTGCGATCGCTATCATGGCAGCCCTGCTACCTGGCGCGCCTTCGGTGGCAGCGGACGGCAAAGCGGTACAACAATCCGCCGATCCAGAAACCGGCCGCATCGAAAAGATTATTCGCAATTACCTATTGGAAAACCCGGAATTACTGTTGGAAGTCATGCAAAAACTGGACGCCCGGAAAAAGGAGCAGGAAAAAGCCGGCCTGGTTGGCAAAGTCTTGGCCAACCGGGATGCCTTGTTCGCCTCTGCCGATGATTTCATTGTCAATCCGGCGGGCAAAATTCCCGTGGTCGAGTTTTTCGATTACCAATGCGGCTATTGCAAACGCTTTACGCCCACCGTGAAGCGCTTGTTGAAGATGGATAAGACCGTGCGTTTCGTGTTCAAGGAGCTGCCGATCTTGGGCGAATTATCAGTGGTCGCCAGCCGCGCCGCCCTGGCCGCGAACATGCAAGGGAAGTATCAGGTCTTTCATGATGCGATGATGGGTCTACGCCGGGGATTGACGGAAAAACTGATTTTTCAGACCGCCACTAACGTCGGACTGGATATATCACGCCTAAAAAGGGATATGGCGGGATCGGAGGTCACCCGGATTATCAAGGCTAACCGGGACCTGGCTGCCGTCATGGGCATTCGCGGCACACCCAGCATCGTAATCGGCGATCAGATGGCGCGCGGCGCCATCAGCTACGATCAGCTGAAGGCATTGATCGAGCAGGCGCGAACGAACTGCCGGGTCTGTTGAGCTTCAATAATCAAACAAAATCGCCATCCCAAACCGGCTGCAATTCGGCAATGACGTCTTCGGGCGACGGCCCCATGGCGGCAGCGGCCAGCGCCTCTTCCAAGCGAGATAATTCCGGCAGGCCCAGAACGACGCCGAAAATACCGGAATGGGCCAGGCGGAAGCGAGCGGAAGCCTGGGCGCGGCTGCGCTGATCGGGCGCCATTGCCGCGAATAACTTTTCGGCCCTGGCTTGCTCTACGGCTATATCCGAGTTTCGGGTGATGGGCATTTTACGGCCATGGGGCTCGGGACTGGCCAGGGAACCGCCGGCAAAGATGCGAATGTTCATGACGGCCACGCCCGTCGCCTGACAGGTGGCTATTAAATTTTCAAAATTGGTGGTCGACCATTTGTCCCCCAGATCGCATCCGGCCGAAGGATTGAACAGGTTGTAATAGACTTGCGCCGAGGCCAAGCGGCCGCTAGCGATCAACTACCTGCATTGCGCCGGATCGCCTAGGGCAGTGAAGCCAATGTGATCGAACAAACCCTGAGCCTTTAACCTGTCCATGCAATCACAGACCCCGCCCGAACCGAGCAGATGGCTAATATCAAAACCATCCTGGCCCAGGGGATTATGCAGTTGATACAGATCCACCCGATCTCTGCTCAGGCGTTTTAGGCTGCCTGTCAGGGCAGCCTCGATCTGGCTGGGGATATCGTCCAAGCGGCTAGTATCCAGGCGGAATTTTGTGGAGAGGTAGGGCACTTCATCCTTTGGCAGCTCGCCCAGAAACCACCCTAGGGCCTCTTCCGAAGCACCGTCGCCATAGCTTTTAGCCGTATCGATCCAATTAATCCCGGCATAGAGAACGCGGCGGATCAAGGCGCGGCGGGTATCATCATCAGCATGTATGACAATGCCGCCCACGTATCCCGCACCTAGAACTAGTTCCGAAAATTCCAACCCAGTTTTTCCAAACGATCTGTGCTTCAGCATGATTTCTCA
>CAUZBE010000250.1:0-5274 GCA_963577885.1 Alphaproteobacteria bacterium | reverse complement strand
CATTACGCCACTAGGGCGGAAATCTAACCTCGCCAGCCGTCCGCTGGCTCCAGCCGCGACGTCCACGCGTCCCTGGTCGCCAAGTATCGGGCCGCGTAGCAGCTGGGCCATACGATGCCTGTGTCTCGCGCCATGCTAAGTATGAATGGGCGCAGCCGTCACAATCCGGACCGCACTTTAATTGTCGCTTAAAAAAATTTTGCCTGCGCCATGGCAAAGATCAGGTTATCTGCTTCCAATAAACGTCTTTACTAGCGATCAGGGCATCGCGTAGAACGTAGATATCAACGCCTTTGACATCGAGGGCACGCCCGTCAGCCACATAGCTCCCCGTGGCACGAAAAGTGCCGATGATATGATTATCGGCGAAATGCAGATTTGTTTCCGAAAAACGAACATCGCGATATACCCCGGCGCGCCCCGCCATGGCCTGGCGCAACTCCTCCGCTCCGGGGCGAATGCGACCATGGGGCGCCTCTGATCCCGCGGCTTGAATCCAAACGAAAACAGCATTTACACAGGCGAAAATTTCCTCCACGTCAGCCCGGTTGAAGGCCTTGCCAAAGCGACGTAACAGGGCCAAGCCCTCGTTTTGCAGTTTGTTCATCGCGGTTCTCTCATCTGTCCTGGCCACAGGCCGCGTTCGGTGAAGACGGCTTTCAACAGAGCGGTTTCGTCGCTCATGATACCATCGACGCCCAGGTCTAGCAGTCGCGCCATAGTATCGGCATCATTTATGGTCCAGACATGAACCCTAAGCCCCCGCGCGTGGGCTGCTTGGACAAACCGTCTGTCGACCACCGGCAGGCCGTACTGGCGCACCGGCACTTGCGCTGCCGCCGCCGCGAACGAAGTCGCCGGCAAACCCAGGCTGGCCAGACGCAGGCGCACCACCTCGCCCGGCGCCATGGATGTACACAAATCCGGGCCCAGTTCCGCCCGCATAGTTGCCAGCCGGCGGCCTGAAAAGCTACCGACACAAACCCGTGCCAGAATGGCCGGCCAGCCCAGCGTCCGGACCAGGGGCCTGACGGCGCCATCGGCCTTGGGATCAATGTTGATCCGCAGGTCGGGCCAAGACGCCAGCAGTTCATCAAGCCGGGGGATTGGCTCCCGGCCATGCACCCTGGCCTGGGCCACCTCGGCCCAATCCAGTTCGGCGATCCGGCCTTTACGGTCGGTCACCCGGTCCAGGCGGTCATCGTGAAAGGCGACCAGGACACCATCGCGCGTGGCATGAACGTCCGTCTCGATATAGCGGTACCCCAATTCGACCGCATCCTGGAAGGCAGCCATGGTGTTTTCGGGATGGGCCACGGCACTGCCGCGATGAGCGATGGCCACCGGATGCGGGGAATCCAGATAGGCAAAGGCAGTCACCATACCGCCACTACAGGCCAATAGGGTTCGCGGACTTCCGGTTCCGGTGGGTCGCATAAACCCATGCAAATATCCTCCCCTTTTGCCGCTCAATATAACCGGGGCCGGGCCGAGCGAAATCAGAGCATTGGTATATGCCGGCATTCCTGGCAAAGTACACCTTTCGGGTCGCACCTAATTGAATAATGGAGA
Organism: Alphaproteobacteria bacterium; assembly: GCA_963577885.1. Taxonomy (GTDB): domain Bacteria; phylum Pseudomonadota; class Alphaproteobacteria. Next base: position 3,702 of record CAUZBE010000250.1, on the reverse strand, counting down.
CTATACGTGAGTTATGAAACCATCAGTTTTGAGATGCAGGGCGCCGTCGCCTGGCTGACCTTGAACCGGCCCAAGGCCTTCAACGCCCTTGACCTGACCATGGCCAAGGAATTGTGCGATTTGAGCATCCGCCTGGGCGAAGATAAGGCCGTTCGTGCCGTGGCTTTAACAGGTAGCGGTGATGCCGCCTTCTGCGCGGGCGGCGATGTGCCGGGCTTTGCTGCCGACATGGATGCCCTTCCTGCCCTAATGAAGGAAATGACCACCTATCTGCACATGGCGATCTCGCGCTTCGCCTGGATGCGGGCGCCGGTGATTGCCGCCGTGAATGGCGTTGCCGCCGGCGCCGGCCTTAGTCTAGTCGCCTGCGCCGATCTTGCGGTAGCCGCCAAGGGCGCCAGTTTCACCTCCGCGTATACCAAGATCGGGCTGTCGCCAGACGGCAGTTCCACCTATTACCTGCCTCGGATTATCGGCACCCGCCGCACCATGGAATTGTATCTGACCAACCGGGTATTGAGCACCGAGGAAGCGTTGGATTGGGGCCTGATCAATCAGGTTGTCGAGCGGGAGGAACTAACCGCAACTGTCGGGAAACTGGCCGGCAAGCTGGCCGACGGCCCCACCGAGGCACTGGGCGCGGTCAAGAAGCTGCTATTAATGTCAACCAATGATAGCCTCGAATCCCAGATGGAGCGGGAAACCCGCAGCATTTCCAGCCTGAGCCACACCGTTGACGGCCGGGAAGGCATCGATGCCTTCGTCAACAAACGCAAAGCCGAGTTTACAGGCAGTTAGGAATTATAGGACCCATGACATGATATCCACCGACCCCCGATACGAACGAAAATTCGCCACCGTCAACGGCAAGCGCATGGCCTATGTGGACGAAGGCGATGGCGACCCAATCGTTTTTCAGCACGGCAACCCCACCTCGTCATATTTGTGGCGGAATATCATGCCCCATTGCGCGGGCCTGGGCCGTTTGATCGCCTGCGATTTGGTCGGTATGGGTGATTCAGAGAAGTTGGATAATTCAGGGCCTGACCGCTACACCTATACCGAACAGCGGGAATACCTGTACGCCTTGTGGGAACAGATCGGTGTCACCAACAATGTGATCTTCATTATTCATGACTGGGGTTCGGCCCTGGGCTTCGATTGGGCCAACCAGAACCGGGATAAGACCCAGGGCATCGCCTACATGGAGGCCGTGGTCAAAACCATGCAATGGGCTGATTTTCCAGAAAACGCCCGCGGCGTCTTTCAAGGCTTCCGCTCCGACGGCGGCGAAAACATGGTTCTGGATAAAAATATTTTCGTCGAACGCGTTCTGGCCGGCGCCGTCATCCGTGGCCTCGGCGAGGAAGAAATGACCCATTACCGCAAGCCATATCTGGATCCAGGCGAAGACCGCCGCCCGACGCTGACCTGGCCCCGCCAAATCCCGATCGAGGGCGAACCGCCGGAGGTTTGCCAGATTGTCGATGACTATGGCGCCTGGCTGTCACAGTGCGATCTGCCGAAATTGTTCATCAATGCCGATCCTGGGTCGATCCTGACCGGCCCGCAACGCGAATTCTGCCGTAGTTGGCCAAACCAGACGGAAGTCACCGTCAAGGGCACCCATTTCGTGCAGGAAGACAGCCCCGACGAGATCGGTCAGGCCGTGGCGGCATTCGTGAAAGGTATTCGCGTCTAGCACATTTCCGGGTGTTTCTGGCGCATAGCCATCAGCAATGAAGAAGTTCATGCATTCTTCTGGCTTGAACAATTCACAGACCTTCCGGGCTGCTTTCCACAGGTCATCGCTGGTGCGGGGTTTCAGGCGCGTCATGTGGGCTTTGAACTTTGAGAATGCGAGTTCGATTGGGTTGAAGTAGGGCGAGTAAGGCGGCAGGAACAAGAGCCATGCGCCGCGCTTCTCGACGGCCCGCTTGGCATCGTCACGCTTGTGCGCCGGCAGATTACCGAGCACAACGACATCGCCTTTCTAAAGGGTTGGGGCCAGTTACGTTTCGATGTATCGCTCGAACACATCACCGTCCATGGCACTCTCAATCACCTGGGGCTCGGTCAGGCCATCGCAGCGCAATCTGGCGATAAAGGTCATGGTTTTCCAGTGGCCGTGAGGAACGGCGGTAACCATCCGCTGGCCTCGTGGATAGCGTCCGCGCAGGTGCGCCATTTTGGTATTGATCCCGGTTTCATCAATGAACACGGTCTTGCCGATCTGCTCGGGATGGGCCAGCAGCCAAGCTTGGCGTTTGCGCCAAACTGAGCGCACCTCAAATAGTAAGGCAGCTTGACGCCGCACCATTCCCGATGCCACTTTCCTAGCCAACCGCATGCGAAGATCTTCCAGTGTCGCTACGATGCACCCTAAAAAATGGCAATATAATAAATCATTTAAGGATCCAACAAGAAAAATATGATCCATTCAATGGCGGAAATGGTATAAAATAAACATTGGAGAATGACATGTCGATTATCGATGTGAACAAGGTCCCGAAACAGCCCTTTCCAGGCGGGGCGACCTATCAAACCATTGTCGGCGATGAAGACGGCTCCACACCCATTCGCCTTGGCCTGCAGATGTCGGAACCGGGCTATTCCACGGGCACCCATTCCCATCCCTATATGGAAGTTGTCACTGTGGTGGCAGGTACGGGCGAGGCCTGGATCGAAGGTCAGCCGGGCACGACGCCCATCGGCCCCGGTGTCACAATGGTCTTGCCGCCAAACGTCAAGCATGGCTTTCGCGTTACCGGCAGGGAGCCGTTAAAGACCTACGGCGTGCACGCCTCGCCCGACCGTAAGGTCGAATTTTATCCAGAGGAAGACGCCTAGAGCATTTTCATTCTGAAAAATCTCAAAACTTTAGAATTAGAGACATTTTTTCCAATCGCCTGGAATCACTTCGCGATCCTCAAGGATTCGGTATTGCTCTAACCGGCTCGGGACTCCGCCAACAGGCAGAGGATTTCGAACATCATGGTGGCGCCGACCAGGGCCGTGTTGCCGCTTTGATCAAAGGGCGGCGAGACTTCGACCACATCGCCGCCAATCAGGTTCAGGCCGCGCAGGCCGCGCAGCACCAATTGCGCCTCAAGGGTGGAAAACCCGCCCACCTCCGGCGTCCCGGTACCCGGCGCATAGACCGGGTCCAGACCGTCTACGTCAAAAGTCACATAGGCCGGACCAGAACCCACCACCCGGTGCGCCTCGTCGATCACGCCCTGCACTCCAAGTTCGAAAAACTCTTCGATATAAATCACCCGCATACCGCTGTCGTGGCTGAATGACCATAAATCTATATCGTTCATGGAGCCGCGAATGCCGATCTGAATACAGCGTTTGGGATCCAGCAGGCCTTCCTCCACGGCCCGTCGAAACGGTGCGCCGTGATGAAATTTTGAACCGAGATAATCGTCACCGGTATCGCAATGGGCATCGAAGTGCACCAATCCAAGGGGCTGTTCCGGTCTCGCGCCAATGGCGCGCAATTTGGGCAAGGTCACAGAATGATCGCCGCCCGCCGAGAGGGGCGTAATGCCCATCTCATGTACCCGGCCATAAAAAGCCGCTATTTCGTTCAGCGCGCCTTCCAATTCAAACGGTTTTTCAATCCAGGCATCGCCCAGGTCGGCGACCGCACACAAATCGTAAGGACAAATTTTCGTTGCGTGGTTGATCCGGCGA
>CAUZBE010000249.1:0-5274 GCA_963577885.1 Alphaproteobacteria bacterium | reverse complement strand
CGGATCTGTCCATCAGCCCGGACCAATCTTGAAAGGGCTAGAAATAGATGCCGAAAATATTGCTGGCTGGCGTTTTCCATCCCGATACGGAAACTTTGCTGGCGGAGCGCCCGGACATTCAGGTGGAAACCCTGGTGGAACCCACGGAGCAGGAATTGATCGATGCCATTCCGGGCTGTCATGGGCTAGTCCTGCGCACCACTGTCTTTGGCGCGGCAGCCTGCGCCAAGGCCGATAGCCTGAGGGTCATCGCCCGCCACGGGGTCGGCTACGACAATGTGGACGTGGCGGCGGCGACGGCCCATGGCCTGCCCGTGGCAGTGGTGGGCGAGGCTAATTCCAATGCCGTGTGCGAGCATGCCTTTATGTTGATGCTGGCCACGGTGAAAGACGCACTGCCCCTGGATGCCGCCGTACGCAAACAGGATTACGCCCGGCGCAACGCCATGACCGCCGGCGAGGTGGCGGGCAAGACTATCCTGATCGTCGGCTTTGGCCGCATCGGCACCCGCATGGCAAAGCGCTGCGCCGCCTTTGACATGAATGTCATCGTGGCCGATCCTTATGTGCCGCAACGGGTGGTCCGGGGCAATGGTTATGACTATGTGGAGGATTTCCGCGATGCCCTGGACCGGGCGGATATTGTCACTATGCACCGTCCCGGCAACCAGGACGGTAGCCCGGTGATGACCGGCCAGGAACTCTCCCGCATGCGCAAGGGCGCGGTACTGATCAATACAGCGCGGGGCACGCTGCTGGATGAAGACGCGTTGTATCAGGCCCTGACCAACGGCCCGTTGGGCGCCGCTGGGCTGGATGTGACCCGCGACGAACCACCCAGCCCCGATCTGCCCCTGCTGAGTTTGGACAATGTCATGTTCAGCCCCCATATCGCCGGCGTGACGCGGGAGGCGTTCCGCGCCATGGGTCTGCGGGCGGCGCAAAACTGCCTGGACGCCATTGATGGCAAGCTGGACCCTTACTATCTGATCAACCCAGAGGCATTGCAGCCCGGAAATGGCTAACGCGGCACCAACTTTCGTGGATGCGGACGGCGTCTGGGTCGAAATTCTGGGCGACCGGCGATCCGCGCCGGCGTTGTTCCTGGACCGGGACGGCGTCGTGGTGGTGGAAACCCACTATCTGCACGAGGTGGAAAAGACCGAATTGATCCCCGGCGCCGGTGAGACCATTGCGCTGGCCAACCAGCGGGGCCTGCACGTAGTCCTGGTGACCAACCAATCCGGCGTCGGGCGCGGCTATTACGGTTGGGCGGAATTCCAGGCGGTGCAAGACAAAATCGTGGCCGATCTGGCCGCCCTGGGGGCCCATATGGATGCGGTCTGTGCCTGCCCCCATCACCCGGAGGCCGAGGCGCCCTACGGCCGCGAACATGCGGACCGCAAACCAAATCCTGGCATGTTGTTAAAGGCCGCGGACGCCCTGGGTATAGCGCTGGCGCCATCCTGGATCGTTGGCGATCTGCCCACCGATATGGGCGCGGGGCGCAATGCCGGCCTGGCGGGCGGCGTTCACGTCCTGACCGGGTTCGGCCCCGGCCAGCGGGACGCGGCATTGGCCCATGCTAGCGCTGATTTCCAGGTCTTTGGCGCCGACAGCATCGACGGCGTACGAGATCTTATCCCCCCGCTATCGGATTAGTCCGCGCTATTTTCCCTTAAAATCGGGCTTTTCCTTGGCCAGGAAGACTTTGTGACCGATCTGAAAATCCTCGGTGGCAAAGGAAACGTAGTTTTCCTCAATCTCCGCCTGGGTCAGGGGCTCCGGCGCAGCCAGGCGGTGGGCGAATTTTTTATGGCAGCGGGCCACCTCACACCCATATAGATTTAGAAAACCGCCAAAAAAATAAAACCCCTCGATTTGACGTCAAGTAATTAGCGTTGAGCGAATCCTGATACGTAACCCTTCAATGTTGGACAAATTGTTCTTAATCATAGTCCTATGTATAGCCCGCTGTGTTGAATGAGATACCGAGCACTATCCTGCGACGGCGGATAAGGTTCTTTCCTTGAGCGCGGGGCCGGAGTGGCGAGAGATCGCGCGGACGATACTACCCGATTACTCCTGCTCTATTATTTGCGCGGTCCAACCCAAAACCGGACACATCGCGAAAACCAGTGTGACGGTGTCTTTGTCGCCGGGCCCGTCATATTGGCAAGCAACCGCAACTGGCGCGAACACCCGCCAGCACCTAAGCTGAGGATATCAGATAGGGGGACAAGACAATGGTCACATTCGCGGACTACCGGAACATGGATGCCACGGCTCTGGCCGAGGAGATCGCCAAGGGTGAACTGACGGCGGCGGAGGTGCTGGAGGCGGCGATTGCCCGGGCCGATGCGGTGAACCGCGGCCTAAACGCCATCGTGCACAGCCAATATGATCAGGCCCGGCAAACAATTGCCGATAACAAGGTCCCCGATGGGCCCTTTAAAGGCGTGCCCTATTTGTTAAAGGACCTGGGCGCCTTCGACGCGGGCCAGCCCTGCACCATGGGCAGCCGCCTGTGGGCCGATTTTATACCCGATCATGACGCCACCTATACGGAACGCTGCAAGGCCGCCGGCCTGGTCATCATGGGGCGAACCAACACGCCGGAAATGGGACTGAACGCCTCTACCGAGCCGACCTTGCACGGGGCCACGCCGAACCCCTGGAATGCGACGCGGTCCCCTGGCGGCTCGTCGGGCGGCTCGGCGGCGGCAGTGGCGGCAGGTATCCTGCCCATGGCACATGCCACGGACGGTGGCGGCTCGATCCGAATTCCTGCCGCTAACTGCGGCCTGTTCGGAGTTAAGCCTACCCGTGGCCGCAACCCGTCCGGACCCGATGTGGGCGAGGGCTGGAGCGGCATGTCCACCGGCCATGTGGTCAGCCGCTCGGTGCGGGATTCTGCCCGCATGATGGACTGCACCCACGGCCCCGCGCCGGGCGACCCTTATGCCGCGCCGCCGCCCGCCCGGCCCTTTGCCGCGGAAGCCGGCGCCGATCCGGGGAATTTGCGGATTGCCCTGATGACCAATGGTTTTGATGGCCGGCCTCTGGATCCCGAATGCATCAAGGGCGCGGAAGATGCGGCGAAACTGTGCGCGGATCTGGGCCATGGGGTCGAGCCAGCACAGCCAAAGCTGGACGTGGGCGCGTTGGGCCAGGCCACCCGGACCATTATCGCCGGTAATGTCCACACCGCCGTGCGCCTACGCTGCGAGGCCCTGGGGCGGGAGCCCAGCGGCCAGGATGTCGAGGCCATAACCTGGGCCTTTGCTCGGGAAGGTGCCAGCGCCAGCGCCGGCGATTATGCCGCGGCGGTCATGGTCATGCATCAACAGGGCCGGCAACTGGCGGCCTTCTTCCAGGATTACGATGTGATCCTGTCATCCACTCTGCGCCATCCGCCCCTGCCCCTTGGCGCCATCGATATGGAGGGCACGGATCTGGACCATTATTACAAGACGCTGTTCGAGGACGAGATCGCCATCACGCCGTTCTATAACAACACGGGTTGCCCCGCCATGACCGTACCCCTGCACTGGAGCGCCGACGGCCTCCCCGTGGGCGTCCATTTCGGCGCCGCCTTTGGTGATGAAGCCACGCTGTTCCGGCTGGCCAGTCAGTTGGAAGTGGCCAAACCCTGGTTCGATAAAGTGCCCGACCTGGGTTAGGCGATCGCGTCGCCGCCGGGGCGGCATTCGATCAATTGTTGATATGCCAGGCCGGCTTCGCGGTGGATGTGGGCGGCCTGGTATACTGGCATGGCTATCATTTGTAAAAAGGCCTCACGGCTTGGATATTCGACCACGACCACTTCATCCCAAAGATCGCCGTCATCGCCGATAAACACCACTTCCGGCTGTCCGGACCAGACAATGCGGCCGCCCAGAGACGCGACGATTTTGCCCACCGCGGCGCCGTAGTGCAGATAAGCTTCGCGCCCCGTGACGTCGTCATCGTCGACTTCGCCCGGCTGGTATTGGGCCCGGTCATAAAATTTCAGCAAATTGATCATCTGGATTGTCCCCTGGCGCGGGTGATCCCGAAAATCCCGCAATTGCGCGCCGCTCGGTTGTGTTTTTTGGCTCATCTCTCTACTCCTTCATATTGCCCGTAAATTTAACGCTTGCGGTCAAACTAACCCTGAAGTTAGCCCCATGAACAGCATTGGCCATTGCGGGCGGGCTGACTTTTGGCGATAACTTACACCATGGAAAAGATTACCGTAATCGGCGCGGGGGCCTGGGGCACCGCGCTGGCGCAAATGCTGGCGGCTGCCGGGCGGAAGACTTTAATCTGGGGCCACGAGGCAGAGGTCGTTGCGACCATAAACAAGGATCACGCCAATCCGCTGTTCCTGCCGGATGTATCCCTGCATGGGGATCTGCGGGCCACGGATGATTTGGCCGAGGCGGCCCAGGCCGAGCTGATTTTGCTGGTCACCCCGGCGCAGTTTCTGCGCGCCGTGACCGCCGATCTAGCCAAACATGTAAAGGCCGGCACCCCGGCGGTAATCTGCGCCAAGGGGATTGAAAAGGACAGCTATGCCCTGATGAGCGAGGTGCTGGCCGACACCATGCCGGAGGCGCCACAGGCGGTTCTGTCGGGCCCAACCTTCGCGATCGAAGTGGCCCGGGGCCTGCCGACGGCGGTCACCCTGGCCTGCCCTGACGAGGCCCTGGGCGGACGTATTGTCGAAGCCGTCGGTCAGCCCCATTTCCGGCCCTATTGGACCGACGATCTAATCGGGGCACAGATAGGTGGTGCGGTGAAGAACGTCCTGGCGATCGCCTGCGGTGTTGTTGAAGGGCGGGGCCTGGGCGACAACGGGCGGGCCGCGTTGATGACCCGTGGCCTGGCCGAGATGATGCGGTATGGCCAGATGCGTGGCGGCCGAGCGGAAACCCTGATGGGCCTGTCGGGCCTGGGCGATCTGGGCCTGACCTGCAATTCCGACCAGTCGCGCAACATGTCCCTGGGCATCGAATTGGGTGAGGGCCGGCTAATCGGGGATATTCTGGCCGAGAGGCGTTCCGTAGCCGAGGGCGCTTACACGGTCAGTGCCATTTCCGATCATGTCAGCCCGATGGATTTCGAAATGCCTATATGTACCGCCATGGATGGGGTCCTGAACTACGAGGCCGATATCAACGCCACTATCAAAGGCATGTTGGAACGGCCCTTCAAGCCAGAGCAGGGTTAGAACCGAATCACAAACCGTAAAAATGGGGAGACGGCATGGCGTATTGGCTATTTAAAACA
>CAUZBE010000248.1:0-5282 GCA_963577885.1 Alphaproteobacteria bacterium | reverse complement strand
TGGTCGGCGCTTCTCCATGAAAGCAGCCAGACCCTCCCGCGAATCTTCCGTCGCCACCACGTTGCACATGGTTTCGGCAACATTTTCGATGCCGCGGCGGTAATCCGTATCGATGGCCCGCATATAGGCGTCGCGCCCCAGTTTCATCACCACTGGTGATTTGTCCGTCAGCTTTCGCGCCAATTCCATGGCCTTGTCTACCACTTCGTCGTCGGGTACCACGTGATTGACGATGCCAAGTTCGCGCGCCACTTCGGCTCCAAAATCATCGCCGGTGAATAGATATTCAAACGCGCGGTGGCGCCCGGCCATACGGGGCAGGTGAACAAAATGTAGGGCTGGGATTAGCCCGACGTTGATCTCCGGATAGCCGAATGTGGCACCCTCCCCGGCGATAATTATGTTGCAGGATACGGCCACAGTCATGCCACCGGCGCGCGCAGCGCCTTGCACGGCGGCGATCGAGGGTTTGCCCAGGCGGTATTGCACATCGTTCAATTCGAAATATAGCCGTTCCAAAAAGCGACGCATGCCTTCACCATCCACGCCATTGACCACCGCCAAATCCAACCCTGCGCAAAACACCTCGTCCAACGCCGAAGCGATGACCACGGCACGGACGTCATCATCGTCCCCCGCCTGGCCCAAGGCGGCGATAATCTCGTTTACCAGATCCAAGTTCAGGGCGTTGACGGGCGGACGGTTCAGTCTGATTTCTGCCACCCGGTTAGCCACACGGTATTCCAATTGCTGCCAGCTCATACTCTAACCCTTTAAATCGCGCGGGATGATATTACGTTGAATTTTCGACGTGCCCTCGCCGATGACATAGACCAACGCGTCACTATGGATGCGGATAGCCGCTTCGCTGATCCGCACCGCCGCTTTCGCGGCCATCAGCTTGACCCGCGATACGGTCGCGATGTCCAAAGTACCCTGATCGACCCGCCAGGCGCCGTAATAGACCTGCCATTTCACGGCTTCGATGTCGGCCACCAGGTCGGCCAGCTTGTGGGCGATTGCCTAATATTCGATGACCGGCTTGCCGGCCACGATGCGATCCTTGGTAATGGCGAGAGAGATATCAAACGCGGCCCGCGCCATGCCGAGACAATTGGCTGAAACGCCGAATAGTATCTCGGGCCTGTTCCTGTTCCGGCGTAAATTCAAAATCCATAGTTTTTGTTTCCCTAGTGACCTGCCTATCGCCGGGGCAGGATACCCATTTCCTTCGAGATGATTTGCAACATGACCTCGTTGGCGCCGGCCCCGATGCTGACAAGTTTCATGTCGCGGTAGACACGGGAGATACGATTTTCGGCCATGAAGCCCTGGCCACCCCAAAATTGGAGCAGCTGGGCCGGAACGTCGGTAGCCAGCACGCCAATCAGATATTTCGCCATGGAGGCCAGCTTGGTCACGTTACCCCCCTCCACATAAAGATCCGTGGCGCGATACAGCAGCGCGCGAACCCCCTCCAGTTGTGCCTGGATTTCTGCCATCTTGTAATGCATTACTTGGTTGTCCAGGATGGGCCGGCCAAAGGCCTGGCGCCGACGGGTATAGTCAATGGTCTCCTGAAGGGCATCTTCGAGAAAGGTAATGGTGCGGCTGACGGAATACAGTCGTTCTTCCTGGAATTGCTCCATCTGATACATGAAGCCCATGTTTTCCTCGCCGATGCGATTGCGCTGAGGCACCCGCACCTCGTCGAAATGGATATGTCCGGTATCCGAGCAGTGCAGGCCAAGCTTTTTCAACTTCTGCTTGGAGATCCCCTTGCTGTCCATGGGTACGATGATCAGGGTTTTATTGCGGTGGGGGCCATTTTCCTCGCCGGTATTGCACAGCATGCACATCCAATCCGCCTGAATGGAATTGGTGATGAACATCTTATTGCCGGAAATGATGTAATCGTCGCCGTCCTTACGGGCGAATGACCGCACCGAGGAAACGTCCGAGCCCGAACCTTCTTCCGTGACCCCGATACAGCCAAGGCTTTCACCGGCGATGGCGGGGGCCAGGAATTCCTGGCGCAATTCGTCGCTGCCGTGACGGGCCAGGGCCGGCGTGCACATATTACTCTGCACGCCAATGGCGGTGGAGACACCCTGAGCCTTGGCATGGCCCATTTCCTCTGCGAAGGCCACTTCATAGGAATAGTCCAGCGCCATGCCGCCATATTCGGCCGGCTTAGAAATACCCAACAGGCCCGCCTGGCCCATTTTCTTGCAAAGATCATGCAATGGCATAATCTCGGCCTCTTCCCAACCGTCCACATAAGGGTTGATATCGTTCGCGACGATGTTGGCGACCGTACGCCTCAGCTCGATATGTTCCTGAGTTTCCTGCATCTTCAACTCCTATCTTGATAACGGGCCCGCGCCCGCATCACTCTACCCTCTCCCCTGCCGGCTTTGAACAGCCTCTATAATCCAGATATCATCCCTACAACAACACCCCTAACTTGCGGAGCCATGCCATGACTACGACCAACACGCCATTGGGCGGCAACAATCCTTCCGCGATGTTTTTCTGGCCAACGCCGGAACGACCCGTGGTTGACCGTGGCGAGGGTATCTACCTGTGGGATCAGGACGGCAAACGCTATATCGATGGCTGTTCCGGGCCGCAAACTGCCAATATAGGCCACGGCAACGTGCGTGTGCGAGAGGCCATGATGGCCCAGGCGGAAAAGATCAGCTACGCCTTTCGCTCTCACTTCCTCAACGAACCGGCAGAACTGCTGGCTCAGGAAATCACCGCCGTCGCACCCGATGGTTTTGATCAGGTCTTTTTTAGCTCCGGCGGTTCGGAGGCAGTGGAGGCGTGTATTAAGCTGGCCCGGCAATATGCCGTCGCCATTGGCCAGGCGACCCGGTATAAAATCATCTCGCGCCTGCCCTCCTATCACGGCACCACATTGGGCGCTCTGGCCTTGACCGGGGATCCGGGCGGCTTTTCCCTCTTTGCGCCCATGATGATCAATCACCCCAAGATCCCGGCGCCGTTCTGCCGTTATCGCCGCCCCGGCCAATCGGAGGACGAGGCGGCCCTGGACTACGCCAATGCCCTGGCTACCGAAATCGAGAACCAGGGGCCGGAAACCGTCCTGGCATTCATCATGGAGCCCATTGGCGGCGCGGCCACGGGGGCCCTGACCGCGCCGGAGGTTTATTATCACCGCATTCGCGAGATCTGCGACCAATACGGCGTTCTGTTAATCTTCGATGAAGTCATGAGTGGGGCCGGGCGCAGCGGCAAGTATTTGGCGGCGGAACATTGGGGCGTGACGGCGGATCTAGTCGCCTTGGCCAAGGGCCTGGCCTCTGGCTATATCCCGCTGGGCGCCTGCCTGACCTCCCGGCGCATCGTGGGCACGGTTGAGGACGCGGGCGGCTTCAACCACGGCCATACCTATTCCGCCTCGCCCATCGCCTGCGCCGTAGGCCGGGCCGTTCTAGCTGAACATCTGGACAATGATCTGATCGGTAACGCCGCGCGCATGGGCGCCGTTCTAAAGGGCCGCCTTGAAGGGCTTTTGGACGAGTTTGAATTCATTGGCGAAGTGCGCGGGCGGGGCCTGCTGCTGGGCTTTGACGTGATTGCCGACCGGGCCACGGGCCGGCCCCTGCCGCCTGAGTTGAACGCCTATCTGCGCCTGAGCCAGGAGGCCTATGACCGGGGCCTGATCATCTATTCCCGGCGCGTGATGGGTGGGGTGCGCGGCGATAATTTCCTGGTCTCCCCACCCCTGATCGTCACCGAGGATCAAATCGATGAAATTATGGATCTGCTGGTCCAGGCACTGCGCGCCTTTGCGCCGGAAGCGCGGGCCGCTATAAAAGCCAGCTAATCGTTCAAGCCACATTAAAAGAAGGAGGATACCATCATGTTAGCTACTATCGCCACCATACATACCAAGGAAGGCGCGGAAGAAGATTTTCTCACCGTCGCCAAGGAACTGGTCGCCGCCGTCAATGCCAATGAACTGGGCTGTCAGTTCTATCAAATATATAAGGGCGACGAGCCCCAGACCTTTTACTTCATCGAGCGATACGAAAACGAGGCGGCCACGGAGGCCCACCGCGCCTCGGACCACTTCAAGACCATCGGCGCCCGCATGGGCCCCTTCATGGCCGGCCGCCCCGACGTTCTAAGGTTGAGAGAGGCCTAGCAGGCGGCTAAAAAACGCTGGGTATGCCCCGTATCGCAAACCGTCAAACTGACGGCTGAATAGTATCATACCCGGGCTTGACCCGGGCATCCACCTGCACCAGCGTAATGCAGATCAGCATGGATTTAGGCCACGTCCAGCAATGACAATGAAGGGTGATGTCCGCCCGCTACGACAACAGAGTTGACGACGATGACGGTCTGAATTCTCGGGTTTTTTTAGCACCCTGCAAAATAAATTATTCCATCAAAATAGCCGCTCGCTGGCAATCCGGGCTCCTTCCGTCATGGCCTTGAGTTTGGCCCAGGCGATATCCTCCGGCACCCGGCCCATGCCGGCGGCGGTGTCGAAGCCGCAGTCAGTGCAGGCGAGAACCCGGCGCGGATCGCCTACCGCCTGCGCAATATGTTCGATCCGGTCGGCCACAACCTCCGGGTGTTCGACAAAATTAGTCAAGGTATCGATCACGCCGGCGACGATGGCCTGATCTGCGCCGATGGGTATTTGCCGCAAAACCTTATATTCATGGGCGTGGCGGGGATTGGCAAAAGGCAGGACCAGAGCGCCCACATTGGCCCGCAGTAAAATTGGCAGGATCTCGGTCAACGGCACGTCACAGTCATGGGGCCCCTCATAATTACCCCAACAGACGTGTAGGCGGACTTGATCGCGAGGAATATTTTCTAGGCTACGGTTCAGGGCATCGACAACGCTTTCAACAAATTCTAGAAAATCACCTAGGGGCCGGTCCTGATACGATAGATGCCGTTCCAAGCCCAAATCGGGACAATCCAGCTGCAACAAATAGCCGTGCCCGATGATCGTCTCGTATTCAATGCGCAAGGCGGCCGCGACGGCGTCGAGATAGGCGGCCTCGGTCTCGTAATGCTGGTTCTTCATGGCCTTGCAGACGATGCCGGGCGAGGGCGCGGTGACGAAGGATTCTACGAATGAGCCCTCAACCTCTCGCAGGGATTGGGCGAAGGTTTCGCATTCTTCGTTGATCAGCGAGGTATCGGGATATGCCACCGGGCCCACGGCCATGGGCGGGCGAAAATTGGAGACGGCGACTTTGCCACCCATGTTCTCCGTGCGCTGACGCAGA
>CAUZBE010000247.1:0-5291 GCA_963577885.1 Alphaproteobacteria bacterium | reverse complement strand
TTATTGATGCCGTCCAGCATGGTCCGGGTCTTGTCGGTCAACGGTATCCATAATTCCTTTCCCCCGCGTTTCTTCTGCTGCGTGACGGTCAATCCACCATCCGAATACTGATCCCATGTCAGGGCCAGGGTGTCTTGCTGCGGTAGGCTGGTGCTAGATGAGTGCCTTACGGCGACAGTTCGGTCGGGCGCTATCGGGCGGTGAGTTGGCTGGCGCTAGGGCGTAAAATATCCCAACAGGACAATAAATATTATCAAACAGACCAAGCCGATCCATCCGCGACGGGTATCAGGAAATTTTATCGCTTCCTTTATCAGCTTGCGAACATCAGGCTGAGGGGGCTTCTGCATGGCCTTATCCGATCTCGTTAATGATCCTTATTCGGCTAAACGCTACCTTGCTGAAATCGGTGCCTATGTTATCGCAGGAACGGCGACGATGACAGTGCGCGTTAGCGACCACCGCTTGGTTACCGGGTTCGGAGATAGCCCTGCCAAGGCGCTTTACGAAGCCAGGATTGTTGAACCTATTAACTTCCAGCGCTCGATGTTCCGGTCGGGCAAGGTCGGTGGCTCATCCAGAACGAACTTCGGCCAATTGGTGCTGGGAAATGCTAATGCTGATGCGGGCCTTGATACAACTGCCGTCAGCAAATTGTTTGGCACGTTGACGGGGCTTTATCGTGACTGGGGGTTGCGTAGGGCAGGGGCCAAGGAAGCTCGCCTATCGGCACACGAAGCCGGACAGGCGAGAGGCAAACGTCTGGCCGAAATCACTGCCCATCTGGATAGTCTTGGTGACGATGAACTTGATCTCCGCTTGCGCCAATATCAACGCGCCAGTAGACGGATGCGGATGGGTGAAACCAATCAGCGTGGCCGAGGAGGCAGTACAATTCTGGCGTTCTGTCAGATCAGCGGATAAGCTTGATGCAATATCATCGCCGTCGCCTGCCATGGAGTTCGAACCATGACCAACGATATCCCCAAGCATGCTCAGATCGTCATCGTAGGCGGTGGCATCTTGGGTGCCAGCACGGCCTATCATCTCGCTTTGAACGGCTGCACCGATGTTGTCGTCTTGGAACGGGCGAAATTGACCAGCGGTACCACCTGGCATGCCGCCGGCTTGGTACGGCGGCTGCGTTCCAGTGCGACACTGACCAACCTCATTAGTGCCAGCATCGAACTCTACCAATCGCTTGAAGTTGAAACCGGCCAAGCCACTGGTTGGCGTGAGACGGGCTCGCTTGCCGTTGCCGCGAATGCCGACCGGATGACGCAGCTCAAACGTCAGGTTTCTTTGGCTCGTGGTTTCGGTTTGGACGCGGAGCTATTACCGGTGACGGAGGTGCCAGACTATTGGCCTCTGGTCCGCACCGACGATTTAATCGGTGCAGTGTTTTCGCCCGGCGACGGCCGCGTCAACCCAAGTGATACCGCATCGGCACTGGTAAAGGGCGCGCGTGGTCGCGGCGTCCGCTTCTTCGAGGACACTCCAGTCCAACGTATTGAGAAAAATGCCGGACGCGCCAGCGCCGTGGTGACGCCTCTTGGGCGTATCGAGTGTGAAAACGTCGTTCTTTGCGCCGGTCTGTGGAGCCGGGATCTGGCCCTTCTCGCCGGCGCTCACTTCCCGCTTTATGCCTGCGAGCATTTTTATATCCTGACCAAACCCATTCCCGGCATAGACCGCCATTTGCCGACGCTGAGCGCCCAGGACAGCTATCTCTACATCCGTGACGAAGTCGGCGGCTTGTTGGTCGGTTGTTTTGAACCCAATGCAAAGCCGCTACCGTTGTCACGGCTGCCAACGGATTTTGCCTTCGATCTTTTGGATGAGGATTGGGATCATCTGGAACCCATGCTGAAGAATGCGATCCACCGCATCCCCGCATTGGAAACCGCCGAAATCCGCATGTTGCTGAATGGACCGGAAAGCTTCACTCTCGACAACAATTTCATGCTGGGGGAGTCGGCAGAAGTCCCCGGTCTATTCCTTGGCTGCGGCATGAATTCCGTCGGCATCGCCTCTGCGGGCGGCGCGGGCCGTGCCCTGGCGGAATGGATTATCGAGGGCGAGGCCACCATGGACCTGCTGGAGGTCGATGTGCGCCGTTTCACGCCACAGCAGAATGTGTTGCGCGCCCTGCATGACCGGATCCCTGAGGTCCTAGGCAAGCATTATGAGATACTGTTTCCCGGCGCACAGCCCCAATCGGTGCGCGGCGCACGGCGCACGGCACTATATGACGCCCATGTCCGCAAGGGCGCGCGGTTTGGCAATCGTAACGGCTGGGAACGCGCCGAGGTCTTTGCGCCGAAGGCCGAGCAAGAGGGTTGGCGGCTGACTTTTGGGCGGCCACCGTGGCACGGGGCAGCCGAACGCGAGTATACCGCCGCCAAGGAGGCCGTGGCCCTTTTGGACCAATCGTCTTACGGCAAGATTCTGCTTAGCGGACCAGATAGTGCCCGCGGCCTTAATCGCATCGTGGCGAACGACATCGACGTGGCGCCGGGGCGGGTGGTCTACACGGCCATGGTGAACCACCGGGGCGGCTATGAAAGCGATGTCACGGTACAACGCTGGGACGAGGAGACATTCCTTGTCGTCACTGGCTCCGGTCAGATCAACCGTGATATCCCATGGATCAGAAGTCAGATTGCCAGTAAGGAGAGAGTGACGCTGTTGGATGTGACTTCTGCGTGGTCGCTGTTGGGGTTGGCCGGACCGAACGCCGAGGCGTTGTTGCGGCGCCTATGTCCGGATGATACTGATCTGTCCACGCTCCAGCCCTATCATCACCGTGAAACTGAGCTTGGCTTCGCGCGAACGCGCTTGGCGCGGATGTCCTACACCGGCGAACCCGGTTTCGAAATTCTGTTGCCAACTGACATGACGGCCGGCGTGCATGATTGTCTGCACGATGCGGGAGAGGATCTGGGTCTACGCGATATCGGTTCGATCGCCGTCAACAGTCTGCGGTTGGAAAAAGGTTTCCGTAGCTGGGGCCATGATCTCTCGCCCGGCGTCACGCCGTTCGACGCGGGCCTGGAGCGTTTCGTCGCCTGGGACAAAGCGGGTAGCTTCCGTGGCCGGGAGGCCCTGATGGGTCTACGCGATGCCACGCCGGCACACCGTCTGATCACCTTTTCCCTCGCAGACGCGAACGCGCTGCCTATTGGCGGCGAACCTCTGTTCCGGGATGAGCATCCGATGGGCCAGGTCACTTCAACCGGCTACGGTCATGGCTCGGGACATGCCATCGGCCTGGCCTATGTCGCCGCGGATGCGCTTGATGAGCGCTGCCGGACGGAGGATCTTGAAATCGAGATAGCCTGCCAACGCTTTCAGATAGACGGCCGCCTCGCACCCTGAGAACGCCGCGATTTGGTGTCAACTGTCTTCGCCGATAACAAGCCCGTAGGCCTCTTGCGCCACGGTTTCGGTGATCAGGCCGTCGCGCAGTTCCTTGCGCACCAAATCAGCATCGCGCTGGGCCGGGTCGCCATAACCACCGCCCCCAGCCGTTCGATATACGATGCGGTCCCCCGGATGCAACAGATGCGGCTTGCCCCAGCCAATGGTCCGTCCATTAAGCTCCACCGCCCCGGCAATGCCCGCGCCAGCGCCATCCAGTCCTTTCGCGCCCTCATCCATCCGTCCAGCGAGCAGGAAATTCACCACCGCGCCGTCCGGTGCCGTGTCGTCGTTCGGAACCCGCAGTACGAATTCCTGGCCGTAACCACCGCGATAGCGCCCAACGCCCGCCGAGTTCGGCACCAGCTGGCGCCGCTCCACCAGCAGCGGACTGTCCGACTCGATCATCTCCACTGGGTTGTTCTTGATGTTGGCCGGAAAGGTCAGGGCGGACTTGCCGTCGGAGCCATGCCGCGCCCCGAGGCCGCCGGAAAACATCGGTCCGATGACGAAAGCACGGCCATCACCGCGTTGGCCCGACAGTGTCAGCCACCACAGGGGCAACGATCCACTTTCCGCGATGACCCGCTCGGGCAACACGGACGACAGCGCCGAATAGACCAACTCCGGAACATGCTGGCCGATCGAGGTGCGGCCTACTACGGATGCCGGCCGCTTAACATTCAGGATCGATCCCTCGGGCGCACGCACGGTAAAGGGGCGCATGGTGCCCGCATTTGACGGCACGAAGGGCGCAACGATACTTTTCAGGGCGAAGACACAATAGGCTACCGTGTAGTTGAGGACGCAATTGATGCCTCTATCGACCTTGCCCTCGGTACCTTCGAAGTCGGCGATGATGTCACCGTCCCTCACCTCCAAGCGAAGCCGCAGGGTAATCCGGTCCTCGCCCTCGCCACCCTCGACCAGACATTCAGCTTCGTAGACGCCATCGGGAATTTCCCGAACGGCCTGGCGCAATGCCGTTTCCGTACGGGCATAGATCTCGTCGGCCAGGGGTTCAAGGCTGTCAAAGTCCATTTCCTGCATGAATAAGCGGATACGATCAGCGGTGAAATGCAGCGTCGCAACCTGCGAGCGGATGTCGTTTACCACCAAGTCCGGTACACGCACGTTCTGTCCGATGATACGGTAGATATCTTCATTTTCCTGTCCCTGGCGGTAAAGCATGCAGGGCGGAATTTGCAGCCCCTCCTCAAAGATTTCTCGATTGTCTATCCCCAGATGGCCCCCGATATCCTGATGATGGAAGACGCAGGCGGCGAACGCGACCAGTTTGTCGTGCAAGAATACCGGCGCCGTGACCATGATGTCTGGAAGGTGCCCGGACATGATCCAGGGGTCATTGGTTATGATCATGTCGCCGTCTCGCAGGCTTTCAAAAGGGTAGATGTCGCCCAAGGTCTTCATTGCTGCAGTCATGCCGCCCATGTGCCCCGGTGTGACAAAACCCGGCTGCGATAATAAGTTGCCTCGGGCATCATAGATCGCACAGGAATAGTCGTGGGAATCCCGAATGATGCTGGAGAACGCTGTGCGCATGACGTTGGCGTCCGCCTCGTCCGCAATAGATGCAATCCGTGACCAGGCGATTTCCAAATCTAACGCGTTGAGCTCGATAGACATCATCCTTCTCCGTTGTAGACTTGGATACGCAACAGACCGAATTCATCCACCCTGGCGCATCCGCCGGTGCCAATGATCGTCGTCGATTCC
Source organism: Alphaproteobacteria bacterium (assembly GCA_963577885.1). Lineage (GTDB taxonomy): Bacteria > Pseudomonadota > Alphaproteobacteria. The sequence goes on along the minus strand of CAUZBE010000247.1, from coordinate 134 downwards.
CGCTCTTCAAAAATCGCCGGGCCATCCACGCTTGCGCCGGCTGCCAGCGCGTAGCGGTCATAAACCTGGTGCGGCACGAAGCCGCCGCTCAAAGGACAATAGGCCGGGCGCTCACCCTTTTTAGCATCGCGCCC
>CAUZBE010000246.1:0-5297 GCA_963577885.1 Alphaproteobacteria bacterium | reverse complement strand
AGGAGTTAGTGGCAATGAGCGGTGAAGGGTGCCCATCCGACATTGCTAAGGACTTCGTTGGCGCAGTGCAAAAATTTACGCGGATCGTTACACCCGACTCCTCAAAACCGGCAGTCAAGAAAAACACTGACAAGGATAAAGAGACCTAGCAGGCATTCCGGGTGGCGATCAGGGCGCACATTAGAAAAGTATAACCGTGATCGATGATGGCTGGCTATTAGCTTCCATCCTTGGCCAGATCCGGTGGTTTGGGGCCGATGGGCGAAAAAGGGCGGCAGGTTTCCCCACCGCCCTGTTTGGCGAAACATTACTCGTCGTCGTAAAACCGCAAGACGGAAGGAACTGACTTCCGCGCGTGCCATCCTAAAAACAATTGGCCCCGGTTCAGGGTGGTTCATTACCGCAGCAAAGCCGCGCCCAATGTCAGTCCGCTTGGCCATGGCCGCATAATACCACGCGATGGGGGTCGCGTCCTGACGGCGATTATAGTGCGGTTAGGGTGTTACCTATTTGACGGGCAATACGGGCGAATACGGGGTGGAAAATAGGTAACATTGGCAGTTTTCTGACCTATGACGCCCTTCTCTCACGCCGGAAACAGGGGTTCGACTCCCCTTGGGGACGCCAGTAAAACTGCCATCATCTGCGCACCATCGGCGCCGTCATCGACATAAAGCGCTACGCGACAATTACCTTCTATCATCGAACCTGGTGCGTAAAGGGCAAGGACAACCTTGCGCCCGCTTAAATCAACATCGCCGCTGTTACCACTGCTAATTGCCCAACTGATAAGGCCCTTGCATTCGCCCAACGTTGGCGGGCTGAGTATCACGCAGGGACAAATGGACTGGCAATTGCAACTCTCAAAAAATTCACCACTGATCTCCCAATTCGCCATTGAAAGTATCCATCCCCCCAATTTTGGTTGCACGCCATCATTTCACAAGAAACAGCAACAGCATGCTATAACCTCTCCCACAAACCAACAACCCCATCCCGCCAGCGCAGCCTGACCTTTCGCAGGCCAACGACCCCTGCCCTCGCTGTGGTGCGAGAGTGCCCCGTGTGTTTGTTCATGGCCACTACCAATGCCAGTCATGTCGCAGTAATATCGATGATTGCTGTCAGGGTGAGGTATGCGAAACATCAGACGAAAGGAAATCTAGATGAGCGACAGAGCTAACAATTCTTCCATTTCTTGCTCTTGCGGCAAATGTGAGCTGGTTCTTAATGAAAGAAGAGCAAAATTTGCCATCCTTTGCGCCTGTGAAGACTGCCGCCAGGCTTTGTCATGGGGAGCATCTAAAGGCGGAGATAAACCAGAGCTGACCCTTGTTGCGTGTTATATGCGGTCAGATATTTCACCAGTGCCATTAGAAGAGATCCCTGTATTTCATACGTTTGTGTACCCACAGGAGAGAGCGAGGTACCGGTCAATTCCAATAGTTGCAAACACGATGGCCCCTCCCACTAGTCCGGCAAAAGGTCAAACTCTTAGGCAGCTGATAGATTCATTTGGGGAAGTTGAAATCCTAGGTCTCGACAGAGGCCAAGCGGTCTAGACATTACCAGCGTAACGGCGGGGCAATTGGTCTGCGAAACAGGGAATTTCCCGTGAATATGAAATCTATATTGGTTATTGCCGGGATTTCAGTGGTCTTCTGGGCGGCGGTTGTGGTGGCCATAGTGGGTGACTTGCCAGCCATTAACCCAGCTTTTTGGTTTAACTAGACGACTGATGAACGACGTGCTGTAGATTGCTAACGCCACACGCCAACCCAATTTTTGTACTGCTCCTGTCCTTGCGCGGCCCCTGGAGGCGGCGGTCAGGTTCATCGGGCTGTGCGTCCAGCACCTTCTGCAATGGCCTCACAGGCCACCGTATAGTCGTCCGCCGGCTCATTAGAAGCGGTTTACCTAAAAAAACTGGAGCACGAGCAGGACGTTAGGCCCGACTACGTGCTCAAGACTAGAAATTGCCTAGTGTGTAAGGTTGAGTTTTTAAGCGAGTGGGCAGGCGAACGTGTCTGTAAGAAATGTAAATCGAGATCGGAATGGCGTAACGGGTTTTAGGCCCCCAACTTGGAACGAATTATGGGCTCACCAACCACCAGAGATTTCCCCGCCGACCCGATTGCGGTGGAGTGCAAGCAGTGTGACCGCCATGGGCGTTATCGAAAGGCGGCGTTGATTGAAAAGTACGGCAGCGATATCGTATTGCCCTATTCATGGATTTCCAATAAGGGGCGGCAGAGTCGGGAGGTATCGGCATGAAAGCAGGATTTATAGGTACGGGCAGCATTGGCGCGCCCTTGGCCACAAACATACTGGACCAGGAAAATTCACTGGCGGTGTTCGACATCAATATTGACGCGACCAAGAGTTTGGCGGAAAAACAGGCTCGCGTTCTGTCTTCGCCGATGGAAGTTGCCGATGAAGCCGAGGTGATTTTCGCCTGTATGCCCAGTATCGAGAGTTTCCGAACCATCGTCAGTGGGCCGGACGGCGTATTGATGGGTGGCGCGATGAAGACGTTTGTCAATCTGGGCACCATGGGCACGGAAGCTACAATTGCCGTTGAAGCCGACTTGGCGGCCAAAGGCATCGCCATGTTGGATAGCCCAATCACGGGGGGCGTGCAGCGGGCCTGGGCTGGAGACATCACCGTCGTTACCTCCGGACCGCAGGCTGTTTATGATCAAGTGGCACCGTTCCTGCAATCATTCGCCCGGGATATCCACTATGTTGGCCTTAAGGTTGGCCAGGCACAGTTGGTCAAGATCGCCAACAACATCATAGCCTTCACCAATCTAGTAGTTGCCTGTGAGGCGCTGGTCATGGTGGCCAAGGGCGGTATTGATCCCGAGAAGGCGCTTGGGGTGATGAACTCCGGCTCCGGCCAAAATAGCGCTACGTTGAACACGGTGCCAAATTGTGTCTTGAACCGGGCCTTCAACACGGAAGGGCCCATGCACATCATCGAGAAGGACGCCATGCTGTGGCGCATGGAGGCCGAACGCCTCGAAGTCCCTCAAAACGTTGCTGGAGCCACATACCACACCGTGCGCCAGGCCCTGGCTATGGGCCTGCATGACGGTGATTTGAGCGAAATTATCCGGGTGATCGAACGGGCGGCCGATTTCGAGTTGCCGAAGACCCGCGATTAGAGGCGATAGAAACGCTTCACCTTACGACATAATAACAATCAGTTACATGTTCCATGAACCCACATCCGCCGTCCGTGCAAGACGCCTCTGGGAGCGCCGCTCCAAGGGCATCGCCATGGTTGCACCCGTCGAAGTGGGCGAAGGCGGTATTGAGTTACTGGTTGGCAACGAGTTGCTGAAACAGCACCAAATAGCTGACCAGAAAGCGGTCGCTGAAGCGTGCCTCGCGGCCCTTGAGCAGTGGGCCGGGGGCCAGGGGCACTGACCACGGAACAGGGCTAAGGGCCTCAGACAGGGCCCGGTCTAAATTGATGGACGCCCGAGCCCATTAATGGCGAAGAAGACCGGTGGAAATAGGTAACCACAAACCGCCGATCGAAGTCGGCAGGGCAACGCGTTTTGGTCCCAATTGGCCTGGCAAACGCTGCCTCGCTAAAACCCGCCGGGGTACCCCCTGCCAGAAGGCGGCCCTCAAAGGAAAGACCAGGTGTCGGTTGCATGGCGCCCTGAGCACCGGACCACAGACCGCGGAAGGTAAAGCGCGCTCCATAGCGGCGCACACGAAGCACGGACGACGCTCCAAGGCCCACGTAGAGAGGGTCAAGGCCATCAATGCGGAGCTCAGGCGGATTACGTATGAGCTCAAGCGGGGTGGATGGATCCCCTAACGGCGGTTAACCGCAGGCCCCGGTTCGAGGGCCATGAGCTACGGCGCATGGTCGATGGCACCGCCTATACCGTTCGCGTTATTCAGCCCGAAGGAACGGGCGTCACAATTTTAGTTTTGGAAAAAAATTAGGCCGTCACATCGTGACGATAACTTCGCCCTCAAGAACTGCATGTTCGGCATTGAGTTCTTCATCACCTTTGGCGCGAAGTGCCGCCGCTTTTTCAGCTGCGGCATCTGCTGCGGCCTTATCCGGGTATGTTGCGACCATAAGACTTGAGTGAGTTCCTGTTTGGATCACATAGCAATCTAAACAGCCAAATGTTCTTATGACGGGCATGTAGTTGTCGTTCAAATTGGCAATCAACTCGTCAGTAACTTCTGGCCCAGACATAGTTGTAACACGCTTATAACTCATAGGAATTGCCCCCTTGGCACATTTGCGAAAACAGATACGGGACAATGTTGTCACGGCCCTGACCGGTTTGTCTACGACCGGCAGTTGGGTTTATGCCAGCCGCGTCTATCCGGGTAGCGGCCAACCTTCCCAGTCCCGGACCACCTGGAGGCCGACATCGCCGATCCGGGCGGCATCCAAGCGCTTGCCGCCATCATAAATCTCCGCCAGGTCAAGCAACCGGCGGCTCTGGCCCGCAGCTTTCGATAATCTGGCCAACCGACGCAGATCTGACCCATCAAAATTATCCCGCAACGAAACTGCTCTACCCATGACAAACCTTCTATTCCGTCCGCCCTATTGAGTCAGAGTTTTGCCTCCGTGGGAATCCGCTAAATGAGTCTCATTTGATACCTTCTGGTATAACAAAGGGAGATCGGCTATTCAGCAAGTTATAGGAGGCCGCACCGATGGCTGAAGAAGAGGGAAGCGGCCAGGGTTCGGCCAGCACCGTTATTGCGAACGAACTCATCGAATTCGCGAACAACAAGCAAGAGGCCGGTGTTGATGCTGCGGTTATCGCAGCAGCGTTGCGTCATGCCGCGGCTAATTTCACGGCGTTTGCCTTACACGCTACCGAAGCCCCACTCAACACCGAAGATATAGTGGAGGAATTCGTTCGATTCCTTCATTATTATGACGGTCGCCTGCGAAGTGGCGCGCGTCCGATGACGCCTTTGGAAAAGCTAGTAAAGCAAGTTGAAGATGAATAGTTGGCAACCGGCCAAAGGGCGTTGATAGGCGGCTTGTAGTCGCCGCTCCACCATTTTGTGCTCATCGATGTTTTCCTTAGCGGAACTCGAAGGGCCGATTAAGCTTCTGGACGCGACCAAGGGCCGGATAGATAGCCCCACAGCCTCGGTTGCCTAGCGACGTCCTCTCTTCACAGTTACCAACAATCAGCGCCAACAGGTCGGGCAGTACGACGTCGACATGGACTGAAGTATGAAAGCGGTGCAACAGATTAGCAATCCGTTAGCCAGGGGCTAGCCCCTTGGTGTATAAG
>CAUZBE010000245.1:0-5310 GCA_963577885.1 Alphaproteobacteria bacterium | reverse complement strand
TCCCTCGCCCTTGGCAGCCATGTCACGCAGCAGTTTTGGCGGGCTGAAACGGGCGCCGTGGGCCTGGGCCAGACGGTCGCATTCGGCGACGAAATCCTCAATGCCGATGGTATCGACCAGACCCAGCACGCCACCGCGAAATGGCGGGAAACCCCAGCCCATGATCGAACCCACATCCGCGTCGCGCTTTTCGGTGATCACGCCTTCCTCCATGCAGCGCGCCGTCTCCACGGACTGGATATACAATAGGCGTTTTTTAACATCTTCTACATCCGGCTGTTCGGCGGCGGGGGGACATTCCTCCCCCAGGCCGGGCCAGAGCCGTTTGCTACCTTTTTCCGGATAATCATAGAAGCCCTTACCGGCCTTTTTGCCGATCCGGCCCAGATCCTCGACCATGCGCTGGACCAGATCGTCGCCTGGCATTGCCACATAGTCATCGCCCAGATCTGTGCGGGTCTGGGTGCCAACCTTATACATCAAATCGATCGAAACCTCGTCCGCCATGGCCAGGGGGCCAACCGGCATGCCCGCCATTTTGCCGGCATTTTCAATCAAGGGCGGAGCGACACCTTCGGCCAGCAGCGCCAAGCCCTCGCGCATATAAGTGGCAAACACCCGGCTGGTATAGAAACCACGGGAATCGTTGACCACGATAGGCGTCTTGCGGATCGCCATGACATAATCCATGGCCCGCGCCAGGGTTTCTGGCGAGGTCCCCTCGCCAAGAATGATCTCGACCAGAGGCATGCGGTCCACGGGCGAGAAAAAATGCATACCAATGAAGTTATCCGGCCGGGACGACGCCTTGGCCAGGCCGGTAATTGGCAGGGTCGACGTATTGGAGGCAAAGGTGATGCCGTCGCCGGTGACGGCAAGGGTCTTTTCAGTTACCTCCGCCTTGATGGCGCGGTCCTCGAACACCGCCTCGATCACCAATCCGCAGCCCGCCAAATCGGCGAAGTCCGCCGTGGCCTGAATGCGGGCCAATGTGGCATCCGCAGCGTCCTTGTCCATGCGGCGGCGGGAAACCCGCTTCTTTAGCAAGTCTTCCGCATGCGCCTTGCCCTTATCCGCGCTGGCCTGGGCCATATCCAACAAGACTACGTCGATCCCGGCCATGGCCGTAACATAGGCGATGCCGGCGCCCATCATGCCCGCACCCAGAACGCCGATCTTGGTGTATTTTCCGGCAGGGATGTCCTTAGGCCGACCAGCGCCCTTGCCCGCCTCGGTCATGGCAAAGAACAGACGGATCATGTTTTTGCATTCTGGCGTCATCGCTGTAGCGATGAGATAGCGGATTTCGATTGCCAGGCCCGTATCGATATCGACCTGACAACCCTCGTACACGCAAGACATGATGTTCTGCTGGGCCGGGTAATTGCCGTAGGTGCGCTGATGCAACATGGCGTTGCCGGCCGCAAAGGCCTGCTGGCCCATGGGCGTCTGCACGCCGCCGCCGGGGATTTTAAAGCCTTTTTTGTCCCAGGGCTGCCCCTTGTTTTTCTGGCCATCGCCCAGTACCCAGGCCTTGGCCGCCACCAATAGATCCTTCGCCGGCACCACTTGATCCACCATGCCCATGTTCAGGGCCGCTTTCGGCGCCAGTTCCCGCCCTTCCAGCATCAGGGGCAGCGCCTGCTGCATGCCGATCATACGTGGCAACCGTTGGGTGCCGCCGCCTCCTGGCAAGAGGCCAATTTTGGCTTCAGGCAGACCGATTTTGATTTTTGGATCATCAACCGCGATACGGTGATGGCAGGCCAAACACAATTCGTAACCGCCACCCAGGGCATGGCCGTTGATCGCGGCGACAAACGGCTTGCCGGCCTTTTCCATGCGCCGGAACATTCCATGCACCACATCCATGAAGTCTTCAAGCATGGCTTGGCCGCCATCGCCCATGGCGGAGAGATCGGCGCCAACCATGAATTCCTTGTGGGCAGAGGTGACAATGACGCCTTTGACGTTTTCACCTCCGATAGCCTCGTCCAAACGGGCGGAATAGGCCGTCATGGTCTCCTGATTGAGGACATTCATGGGGCGGTTGGAGACATTCCAGGCAATGGTGGCAACGCCGTCGCCATCCACCTCGTAATCCATCATGGTGCTTGTCCCTAAACTTGGGTTGGACGTTGCGTTTACAGCCGCTCGATAATCGTTGCGGTGCCCATGCCGGCACCAACGCACAATGTAGCGAGCGCCGTGCCTTTGCCGGTGCGTTCCAGTTCATCCAGAACCGTGCCTAGTATCATCGCCCCGGTAGCACCCAGGGGGTGGCCCATGGCAATGGCCCCACCGCAAACGTTAATCTGATCGTGATCAATGTCCAGCGCCTGCATGAAGCGCAGGACTACCGCGGCGAAAGCCTCGTTCAGTTCCCACAAATCGATATCGTCCTTGCTCATGCCGGCCCGCTTCAGGGCTTTTTCCGCCGCCAGGGACGGTCCGGTAAGCATGATCGTCGGCTCCGAACCGATAGAGGCAAAACTGCGGATGCGGGCCCGTGGCTTTAGCCCCAGCTTGTCGCCAATTTCCAGCGTGCCCAGTAACATCGCAGAGGCGCCATCGACGATGCCGGAGGAGTTGCCCGCGTGATGGACATGCTCAATCTTTTCGATTTCCGGATAGCGCTGAATGGCAACAGAATTGAAGCCGAACTGTTCGCCGGCATTAATAAATGAAGGATCGAGTGAGGCCAGTGACTGCATGTCGGTTTCGGGCCGCATATGTTCGTCCCTATCCAGCACGGTCTTGCCGTTCAGGTCGACCACCGGCACCACGGACTTATCAAATTTTCCTTCGTCCCAGGACCGCTTTGCGCGCTTTTGGCTCTCCACGGCATAGCTATCCGCGTCATCGCGGGAAAAGCCGTATTTCGTGGCGACCAGATCGGCGGAAATGCCTTGGGGCACAAAATAGCTGTGGAAGGCCACAGCCGGGTCCGTCGGCCAGGCGCCGCCGTCCGCCCCCATGGGCACCCGGCTCATGCTTTCCACGCCGCCGCCGATAGCCATATCCGACTGGCCCGACATGATTTGCCCCGCCGCGATATTGACCGCCTCAAGGCCCGACGCGCAAAATCGGTTGACCTGGGCGCCGGCGGTACTTTCGGCGTAATGCGAATTTATCACCGCGACCCGGGCAATATCGGCGCCCTGCTCGCCCACCGGCGCGACGCAGCCCAGCATCACATCTTCCACATTTCTGGTATCCAGCTCGTTGCGGTCGCGGATTGCCCGCAAGGCGGTCGATGCCAATTCGATGGGTGTTATCGAATGCAAGGCCCCGCTGGCCCGGCCCTTGCCGCGTGGTGTGCGGACGTGGTCGTAAATATAGGCGTCTGTCATGTCGGTGTTCCTCTCCTTCGTGTCAATTGGAGCTAAGCGCAAATCCAACTCATCGAATCGTTTTTCCATATTATACTGGCTCAGTGCATAAACCGCCTAGGTCGCGGTAGACACTCAGCCGATCAGTGTTAACTTGCAACATTAAACAAATAATACCGGCGAATATGCGGACGATGGTGAAAATAAAAGCCAGGGCAGCAACAGCGCACAAAAAAGACACATGACTCATCAATCTAAAATTTAGCCCGGAGCCACCACGGTGGCCCGAGCACGTTTCTCTTCAATCGTAACCAGCTCCGAAAATCGTCCTATTGGAAGATAACCTCCTCGACGGTTACGTTTTTCCCGCATGCCCTCCTTGGTGGGGACCAACGCCTTCTTCTCGCCATGAATGGATGGGATCAAGGCCATCCTCGGCATACCCATCTCCAACAGGAAACCCAATACAGCATCCAACCGCCTTCTGGATAAAGCGGCGTTATAATCCGATGCGCCCGACAAATCGGCGTGGCCCGTCATGGTCCTGCCGGTGGGCTTGGCCAATTTGAATGCCGCCGCGACCTTGCGCAACACGCGCTGTGATTCCACGTTCAGCTTGGCACTGTTAAAATCGAAAATGACGATGTAAATACCGTCCACATCAACCCGCCCCACCCTGTGCTTGGCCGTCATTAGTTTTTTCATGGCCATCATCGGCTTGGGCGCTATCGCCTTGTCCAGCTTGGCTATGGCGTTCATGAACGCGGCGCGGCAGGCGGCAATATCGTTGGGCTGGAAGTGTTCTTCCTGTTCCTGCATCCAGCAATCGAATTGAACCTGGGCGTTAGCCGCCAAGCTGGGATCGATATCCCGGCCGCCCTCCGCCAGGGCGATCATCAGCTTGCCCCGGACCCGGCTCAATTCGTTAATTTTTTCGGCCAGAAATATGCGGCTCTTGAAACCTTCCGGCTTGACCTTGCCATCTTTAACCGCCTTCATTACGCGGTCGGCGAAAACGTCAGAATCTTCATAATTGCCTTCCGCGAACTCCTTCTGCGACAGACCGAGATAGCTCTGGTACAGGTTGAAGTTAAAGGGCTACCCACCAGGCTCCGCCATCTTTGCTTTTTCCAACTGCATGCCACGGGTACAGGCGGTCAATGCAGCCGTCGCCACAAAAGCAATTGCTGTATTCTTGACCGTTTTCACGGCCATTCCCTCTATTTTAGATAATTTATCTCTACCGAACTGCCATCGCCTACCAAGTGTATGTAATATAAATATTACACAATAGTTTCTGGGGCATATGTGCGCTATGTCACTTCAAACTTGGTATTAATAAGCCCTCGGGTAGGGCGCGCCAATCTTCAACCAGAAGGCGGCTGATGGAATCTTCGGGCGGCAGGATGATTTCGTCCGCCGCAACGGCCCGTTCGATGTCGCCCCTCGTGAACCAGGCGGCCTCGCTGATCTCCTCTCCATCAACCTTGATCCGCGGATCCAGGGCGCGGGCCCAAAATCCCATCATCAACGAGGATGGAAACGGCCAGGGTTGCGAGGCACGATAGAGGACCGGACCGGCCTTCACGCCCACTTCCTCAGCCACCTCCCGGCGCACCGCATCCTCTAGCGTCTCACCCGGTTCGACAAAGCCGGCAACGGTGGAAAATCGAGGGATATCGATGCTGGCGCGGCGCGCCAGCAGGCAGCGCTCACCATCGATAACCAGAGTAATCACCGCCGGATCCGTACGTGGAAAATGCAGCCGCCCGCAATGCCTGGATAGGCAGCGGCGGGCGTGGCCGGCCCTCTCGGCGCGGGTTGGTCCGCCGCAACGGCCGCAAAATTCGTGGTCCGTATGCCAGACAGACATGCCCCGGCCAAAGGCCAGCATGGCCGCCGTCCGGTCGGACAGCTTCATGGCCACATCGCGCAGGTCGTGGGCCGTACCGTCCAGCGCGCTCGCTAGGCCGTCCAC
>CAUZBE010000244.1:0-5371 GCA_963577885.1 Alphaproteobacteria bacterium | reverse complement strand
AGTGGCCGCGGCAACAATTGGGGCAGCGCCTATCCAGCCCGCCCAACCCGCGGACCATCTTGATGATGCCGGGACGACGAGTCGGACAGTCATGATGGCGAAACCGGGCGAAGGAGTACGCGCCGCCGCGTCGGATGTTAACGCCATGGCCAACACCCCTGATACGCTTGCCCCAACTTTAAAAACGAAAACCAGCGTCAGCATCGGCGATATACCAGTATCGTCAAAATTGGCGACGACGGCTGATACCACTGTTTCACCGGATTACATGGACAGTGCGAATAAGCTGGCCATCGAGGATCGAACCGCTCTCGTTGCAACGACGGTAGAAGCCGCCGGGGCACAGCCCACTCCGTTGTCGCCCGAGGTCAGATATGTGGACGCGGCGCCGTCGATCCAGGTTGCCATCGCGCCACCATCGCCGCCCGTCGCACCCGAGGCGTCGGTCCGTTCCGTCGGCGAAGGGGCCAGCGGCGGTGCTTCGGCCGACGATACGGGCCCGGCGTCTCTGGCCACGGCGGCAGACGGCCTGGGCTATCGCCCACAGTCCTATGGTGCCGCGACCAGCGATGTCCGGGTTGTGTTGCGCGCACGGGCCGAATCCTGGGTTCAGGTCCAGGGTGCCAATAATGAGCTGCTGCTCACCCGCATGTTGCGCACGGGCGATAGCTATTACGCCCCCAACCGTACCGATCTGGTACTGATGACGGGCAATGCCGGGGCGATTGAGATCATCGTGGATGGCGTTGAGCTGGGTCCCTTAGGCCCTATTGGGCTGGTCCGCCGGAATATTCTATTGGATGCCGATCACCTGCGGCTACAATTGATGCCCCCGGGCCGCTCCAGTCGGTAAACTATTGCTCTGACAATTTCCGCCCATTACCCTGATCTAGGCTGTCATTGGCAACATTTTATTGCTATTGCATCGTTCAAGCCGATCCACGCCAGTGTTGTCCGGCCCAACTTCGTGTGCCAACGTTTGTTTAACCAGTGGCCGGGATCTAAATATGAGCCTACGTCCCTATCGTGATATTTACCGCCGGACCTGCCGTCAGGTTCAGGTTGGCAACGTTGCGGTCGGCGGCGGCGCCCCGATCTCCGTGCAATCCATGACGACAACGCTGACCCATGACATCGCCGCGACCGTGGCCCAGATCAAGGAATTGGAAGCGGCCGGGGCGGATATCGTCCGGGTTTCCTGCCCGGATGAAGCATCATCCGCGGCCCTGCGCGATATCGTTGATCAGGTCAGCGTGCCGATCATTGCCGACATCCATTTCCATTATCGCCGGGCTTTAGAAGCAGCCGACAATGGGGCGGCATGTTTGCGCATCAATCCAGGCAATATCGGTTCCGAAAGCCGGGTGCGGGAAGTCGTGCAGGCGGCCCGGGCCAATGGTTGTTCCATGCGCATTGGCGTCAATGCGGGCAGCCTGGAACGCGACTTGCTGGAGCGTTATGGTGAGCCCTGTCCGGAAGCGATGGTGGAAAGCGCCCTGAACCATGCCCGGCTGCTAGAAGACAATAAATTTGGCAATTTTAAAATTTCGGTCAAGGCATCGGATGTTTTTCTTTGTGTTGCTGCTTATCAGGGCCTAGCGGATGCTTGCGACTACCCTTTGCACCTAGGTGTTACCGAGGCCGGCGCCTTGCGTAGCGGTACGGTGAAGTCGGCTATTGGCATTGGCAGCCTGTTGTGGGCCGGGATTGGCGATACCATTCGGGTTTCCTTATCCACCGATCCGGTGGAAGAAGTCCACGCCGGATTCGAGATATTGAAGTCCCTGGGCCTGCGCCATCGCGGGGTTTCAATTATCAGCTGCCCGTCATGCGCGCGCCAGGCTTTTCCCGTGATCAAGACAGTGGAGGCTCTGGAACAACGCCTGGCCCATATTTCCACGCCCCTGACCCTGTCCATCATGGGTTGTGTGGTCAATGGCCCAGGCGAAGCACGGGAAACCGATATCGGGGTTACCGGCGGCGGCCGCGGTACACATTTGGTGTATCTAAGCGGTGTCGCGGATCACAAGATTGGCGATGCAGGCTTTGTTGATCATGTGGTCGACTTGGTCGAGGCCAAGGTGGCGGAAATGCAAGCCGGCCAGGAACGAATTGTAGTGGCCCCGGCGCAGTAATACCAACTTGCGCGGAGACGATCTCTATGAGTTTCTGTCGGCGCGAGGTGGTATAAGGCGAGCATGGCGAAATTCCAATCGGTGCGCGGCACTCATGATATTGTCGGCGAGACGGCGGCGAGCCACCAATATGTGGTGGCGGTGGCGCGGGATTGCGCCCACCGTTACGCCTTTAGCGATATCGACACACCGATCTTTGAGTTCACCCCGGTCTTTGCCCGCTCCATGGGGGAAGGTTCTGACGTGGTGCGCAAGGAGATGTATTCCTTTATCGATCGCGGCGGCGAGGATATTACCTTGCGCCCGGAATTTACTGCCGGTATTTGCCGTGCCTTTATCTCGGGCGGCATGCAGCAGGATTTGCCGCTAAAGTTTTTCGCCCATGGCCCAGCCTTCCGCTACGAGCGCCCACAAAAAGGCCGCTTACGGCAGTTCCACCAAATCGATACCGAGATTCTGGGGGTGGAAGGTCCCGGTGCCGATATCGAAATTATTGCCCTGGGCGCTGAAATTCTGCACCAATTAGGGGTCCTGGACCGCTGTGTGCTGGAATTAAACACCCTGGGCGACCCGGACAGCCGGCAGGCTTATAGAGATGCCCTGGTAGCTTACTTTTCGGACCATAAGGATAGGCTGTCTGAAGACAGCGTTGACCGGCTGACCCGAAATCCCCTGCGCATTCTGGATTCTAAGGATGTAGGTGACCGGAGTATCGTGGTTGATGCCCCCTTGATGGCGGACTATTTGACGTCAGCCGCGCGGGAATTTTTTGCCGCCGTCTGCGAGGGATTGGATGTTCTGGGGATTGCCTACAACCTGAACCAACGCCTGGTACGCGGTTTGGATTATTATACCCACACCGCCTTTGAATTTGTCACCGATGCCTTGGGTTCCCAAGGAGCGGTTATCGCCGGTGGCCGTTATGATGGCCTGATCAAAATGCTGGGCGGCCCGCCAACGCCAGGCATCGGCTGGGCCGGGGGCATAGAGCGCCTAGCCATGCTAGCCGGACAGGCGCCACCGCCGGAGCGTCCCATCGCCTTGGTGCCATTGGGCGCGGCGGCGGAACGCCTGGCCCTGGGGCTATGCCATGCCCTGCGGCGAGACGGATTTACGGTCGACATGGGCTTTCGTGGGAATTTGGGCCGGCGCCTGAAGCGCGCCAACAAAATGAATGCCCGTGCGGCGCTGATACTGGGTGATGACGAAATTGCAAAGGGCATCATAACCCTGCGCAATCTGGACGATGGCAGCCAGCAGGACGTGGCCCTGGACGATGTGGCAACCCAATTGCAAACATTGGCGTGACGTTATTGGAATAGACTAGTGATCGGCGAAGAGCAAATTGACGGCATTCTGAAGCGCCTGGCGGAGCTTGAAGCCACCATGGCCGAAGGCGGTGGACGCGATGATTTCGTTCGTCTGTCCAAGGATTATGCCGAGCTGGCGCCCGTCGCCAAGACCGCCGCCGCCGTGCGTGAATTACGCACCGAGATTATTGATCTGGCGGCCATGGTCGTGGATCAGGACAGTGATGCTGAAATGCGGGAACTCGCAATAGAAGAAATGGCCGCGGCGCGGCAAAGACTGCCCTTGTTGGAAGGCGAATTACAGCTTGCCATGCTGCCCAGGGACGCCGCTGACAGCAAGAATGCAATATTGGAGGTGCGTGCGGGCGCGGGCGGCGATGAAGCGGCTTTGTTCGCGGCTGATCTGCTGCGCATGTATCAGCGCTATGCCGAGATTAATTGCTGGAAGTTTGAATTGATGAGCGTCAGTGCATCGGATCTTGGCGGTATCCGGGATGCGGTGGCGGAGATAACGGGCCGGGGTGTCTTTGCCAAACTAAAATTTGAATCCGGTGTCCATCGGGTGCAACGGGTGCCCGAGACCGAATCGCAGGGCCGTATCCATACCTCCGCCGCCACCGTAGCCGTCCTGCCCGAGGCCGAGGAGATCGATGTTGAAATTGACCCCTCGGATTTGCGAATAGATACCTATCGGGCCCAGGGCGCAGGCGGCCAACACGTTAACAAAACAGATTCAGCCATCCGTATAACTCACTTGCCAACCGGCCTCGTCGTGCAGCAACAAGATAGTAAATCCCAGCACAAGAACCGCGCCAAGGCCATGAAGGTTCTGCGTGCCCGCTTATACGACGCCGAACGACAAAAGGCGGATGGCGCGCGTGCGTCCGCGCGCAAGGAACAGGTGGGCAGCGGTGATCGTTCCGAACGCATTCGCACCTATAATTTTTCCCAGGGCCGGGTCACCGACCATCGTATCAATCTAACCTTGTATAAGCTGGAAAAAATGATGAATGGAGAGGCGGTGGACGAAATTGTGAATGCTTTGATCGCCAATCATCAGGCAAATTTACTAGCCGATTTGGAATCTCATGGCGGTTGACGTCGATCCGGGCTCGGTCGCGACACTGCGCCAGATTCTAGCCGCAGCCGGTCAAGAGTTGCGGGCGGCAGGGGTTGATGACGCCATGCTGGATGCCGGTTTGTTGCTGGCCCATGTTGTTGATGGCGACCGCCTGACCCTGATACGGGACGGGGACCGCAGGCTAAACCACGCGGAAACCCGGGCCTATGCCAAACTGATCGCTGCCCGCGCTGCCCGGCAACCAGTGTCGCGCCTTTTGGGGCGCCGGGAATTCTGGAGCCTGGATCTGCAAATCGGACCGGCGGTCCTGGACCCGCGCCCCGATAGCGAAACCATCGTTGCCGCAGCCCTGGAACAGCTAGCGCCAAGAGATGGGGCCTATCGGATCGCCGACCTTGGCACCGGCTCGGGCTGTTTATTGTTGGCCGTATTGAGGGAACGACCTCGGGCTTGGGGCATCGGCCTAGACATCGTTGCCGCCGCCGCCCGCCAGGCGAGGGATAATGCGCGCCTGCTGGGGCTCTCGGACAGGGCAAAATTCGTGGCTGGCGATTGGTGTCAGGGGCTGGCCGGCCGGTTTGATTTGATCATCGCCAACCCGCCCTATATTGCATCAGCGGATATCGCTGGTCTGGCGCCGGAAGTCCGCTGTCATGACCCAGGCGTGGCCCTGGATGGCGGCGGCGACGGCCTGGCCGCCTACCGCGCCCTGGTGCCAGACCTGCCACGACTGCTGCGGCCGGACGGCCAGGCGGTTCTGGAGTGCGGCCGCGGTCAAACTCCACCGTTGCGGAAAATCATCGAAGCCAGCGACATGCGCGTTGTAAAATGTCATCGTGATTTAG
>CAUZBE010000243.1:0-5373 GCA_963577885.1 Alphaproteobacteria bacterium | reverse complement strand
CCTATCGCGTACTTTCAGCCGGGCCTCGGCGACCTGGGTGCGCCGCGTCTCCACCTTTACGCTATCGGCGCCCGCCATTGCCGCGTCCAGCAGTGGCAGGGCGGCGACGGAATCCGCCGCGATGGATAACTGCGATGGGAAACCGCGCACCGGATAGCGGCTGAACAACGGATCTTGGGCCAGATGGATGACCTTGGCACTGGCGTGCACGGGATCGGTGGCGGGAATCCAGGGTACATCGCAATCCAGCACCAGCACCGCATCAGCCTGGGCCAGATGAGGGGACGGCTCGTAATCTAGATGCATGGGATGCTCGTTACCCAGGCACAAATAACGGGGCACGTGGGTAATCACGGGAATAGCATAACGTTCCGCCAGTGCGGCCAGATGCCCCGCCGCGGCGGTGGAGCGGCCCACGTCCGCCGTGATGATCAGCGGGTGTTCCGCCGCCAGGAGAATTTCCGCCGCCTGGGCGATCTGATCCGGATCGGGATGGGCCAGGCCGGTCGGCGCGGAGCGGAGCGGCGCCGAGGACGAAGCTGGCGCCGGCGCTGACAGCACTTCGCGCGGAATGGACAGATAAACCGGGCCCTGGATGCCCGACTGGGTCAGGGTAAGGGCCCGGTCGACCACCACGTTGGCTTCCTCCGGGGCGCGCATTTCATAGTCCCATTTGACCAGTTCCCGCAGCATGCCGGCCTGATCGAACATTTCCTGGGCCCAGTGGATATGCCGGCTGCGGGTGCCCGAGGCCACCGTGCCGTGTTCCGTCAATGGAGTGCGCCCCGCCATCAGCAAAAGCGGTATGTTGGTGCGGTAGGCGTTGGTCAATCCGCAAATGGCATTGGACGTACCCACGTTGACATGCAGCATTACCGCCAGCGGCTTGCCGGTGATCATGGCATAGCCATGGGCCATGGCTATGGCGACATTTTCATGGGGCACCACCAGGGTTTGCGGGCCATTGGCATCGCCCCCGTCTTCCCCCGCCTGCGACAGGGCCTCGATCAGTGGCGGGAAATCAGTGCCCGCATTGGCCAGGAAATACTCGATACCCGCGGCACGCAAACGCGCCAGAACCGTGTGCGCGACGGTTGTCTTCGCTGTCGCCATGACTGCTGAATTATCGTTCATTGTCCTCTCCCCTTATTTCTCTATCCCGCGATGATCGCGGCGGCGGCGCCAGGATCATCCAGCACCCTATCCAGATCCACTTCATCGGCGCCCGGCACCTTGATCACCGTGAAGGTAAACTCGTCCGCCGCCAGCGGTATGGTAGCATCCAGGCCCATCTTGGCACCGACGCCATCGTCGGTTGTGGTCGGGTCCAGCTTGGAACCCTGTGTATTGCCGACCACCAATAGATCCTGGTCGGCCTGAAAGCGTGTCGCAACGGCCCACTCCACCGCTTCCGGGTCGTGAATATTGACATCCTCGTCCACTACTATCACTTGTTTGATATCATAGTGGCCGGCAAAGGCGCCCATCATGATATTCTTGGCCTGGCCTTCCTGCTTCTTGCGGATCTTGACCACCAGATGATAGCGGCAGACACCGCCCCGCGACAAATGCACATCGAGCACGCTGGGGTCGTGGCGCTGCAAGGTTTCCAGCAGAGTTGCCTCACGCGGCAGGCCACCCAACAGCAGATGCTCCATGCCGCCGCCGACGATGGTGTGAAAGATCGGCTTTTCCCGGTGCGTGATGGCGTCCACCTGGATGACGTGGCGATTGGCCCGGCGGCCGTAATATTGCGGAAACTCGCCAAACGGTCCCTCGGGTTCGGCCACATTGGGCAGCACGCGGCCCTCCAGGACAATTTCCGCCCTGGCCGGCACCCGGACATTGTTGGTCCTGCATTTGACCATCTCCACCGGCGCGCCATGCAGGGCGCCCGCGATTCCCATCTCGTCATAGTCCAAGGGCACAATGGCCTGGCTGGCCAACAGGGAGGCGGGATCGATGCCGATGACGATGGCCACTTCCAGGGCCTGGCCGGCCTCCGCCGCCATGCGGGCGTATGTCCAGGTATGGCGCGGCAGCAGCAGCACGCCAATGCGGTCCTTGCCACTAACCTGGCAGCGGTGGATCGAAACGTTTTGAATGCCATTGGCCGGATTGCGCGAAATCATCAGGCCGGCCGATATATAGGGCCCACTGTCCAGCTCGTTATGGGTCGGCACGGGCAATTGTTTGGCGATGTCCACATCCCTGTGGACCACCGCCTGCACGGGACCATCGGCAACCTCGACCCATGGCAGGGGATTGCGCACGGCATCCTGATAGCGGTCCAGCAAGGCATCCTCACCGACCCCCAGGCAATCGCCGATCCAGTTGCGTCCCGCCAACAGATTGGCGACCACGGACACGGCGTGGCCTCCCGGTCCAGGGAACAACACCGCCTTGTCTTTTTCCAACCGATCCGAGACGGCGGCCAGTTCATGTGTCAGGCCCAGGCCGGGGTTGGCTACGGCCAGGCGGTTGGTCGCGGACAGGTGGGTCAACCATTCCCGCAAATTCCGGCTGCAATGATTGGCCGAAGGCGCCGGTGCTGTGCCTACTGTCATCTATCCGTCCTCATTTATCCATCTTCATCAGCGGCAGCAACGCCGACGGCGCGAAGGTTGCTAGTTCCCGCTTCAGTATCTTGCCGATGGCATTGCGTGGCAGGTTGTCCAGGAACACAATATATTTCGGTTTCTTATAACTGGCGATCATGCTGCGGCAATGATCGATTAGTGCGTCTTCCGACGGCTGTATCCCGGCCTCGGCCTCGATAAAGGCGGCGACGGCTTCGCCATACATCTCGTCCGTGACGCCGATGACGGCGGCATCGGCAACCCCTGAGTGGCTGATCAGGGCGCCTTCCACTTCCTTGGAATAGATGTTGAAGCCGCCCGAGAGGATCATATCCTTCTTGCGGTCGGCGATATAGAGATAGCCGTCGCTGTCCCGATAGCCCAGATCGCCGGTATAAAACCAACCGTCACGCAAGGCGGCGGCCGTGTCCTCGGGGCGGTTCAAATAGCCCTTCATCACCGTGTAGGCCCCCGGAGGTCCGGAGCGCACCAGCAATTCGCCGATCTCGTCCGTCGGTAGGTCGTGGCCGGCATCATTTACCACCCTGACCTCGACCCCCGGCGTCGGCCGCCCGACCGAGGCGGGATGAGTAAATTGCTCCTCGTGGGACAGCGAAGTAACGCCGCCCGCTTCGGTCATGGCAAAAAACGAGACCAATTCGGTATCGGGCAGCAGTTCGATGAATTGCTGTTTCAGGGTCACGGGAAAGGCCTCTCCCGTGACCAGGACCCGGCGCAGGCTGCGGCAACGGCTGGGATCGCGGGCGATTTCGGGCAGCATCATGCGGCAGACCGTGGGCACCATGCCCATCACCGTGACGCCATGGGCCTCGATCAGGTCCACCGCCGCCGCCGCATCAAAACTTTCCATGACGACGATGCTGGCGCCCAGGGTCAGGGCATTGCCCAGGCGCCCCATGCCCGTGCGGTGGGCCAGCGGCGTGCCCACCAAAAAGCAATCGTCGCTTGAAAGCTGCCACTCCACGGGATGGATGAAACCGTTCTGGATTAGCACATTGGCATGGGTGATGATCGCCCCTTTGGCCCGCCCCGTGGTGCCGGAGGTGTAGTTGATCATGCATTCGTCCTGGCCGCTGGGCACCGTTGGCAGCGCGCCCGGGTGGTCCTGCAACAGGGCGGTGAAGGATACGGCGCCCGATACCTCGCTACCGACCACGATGGAGGCCATGCCCCGGTGCGTGGCCCGCAGATCGCCTAGCCCCTCCGCCTGATCGCTATGAAAGGCCAGGACCTTAGCTTCGCAGTCTTCGCAGAAATACGTCAACTCGCGCAGGCTCATCCGCGAGGTCACCGGCACGGCCACCGCACCCAGGGTGAGGGCGGCGTATAGCAGTTGCACCACGGCCAAGCCGTTGGGTAGATACAGCACAATCTTGTCGTCCGGCCCCAGGCCCAGTCCGGCCAACCCGCCCGCTACCTGGTGGATGGAATGCTGTAAGGCGCCATAGGTAATGGCGGCCCCGCCGCAAATCACCGCCACTTTATTCGGCTGCCGTTCCGCATGGGCGGCCAGGACGACTTCCAACCGCATGGCTCGTTCCTCCCCGATATTTCTTGTTAATACCAATGCTACACGGAATTCTGCCGCTTTGCCTTCACTGAATGCGCCGTGATATTGAGGTAGCCCTGAACAAAGCTAAGGAAATATCATGAACAAGCCGGAATCAATCCCGGCGGACCTCGTTTTTGAGCAATGGAGAAAAGACCCGGATTATCTGCGGGCATTCCAGGACCTTGAAGATGAATTCGCCATGGCGCAAATGTTCATTAACGCCAGAAGCGAGGCCGGGCTGGCGCAACAGGAATTGGCCGAGAAAATGGGTGCCTCCCAGACCTATATCGCGCGGTTGGAGGGCCGCAAGAAAATGCCGTCCACACGCATCCTCAACCGCATCGCCAAGGCGACCGGGAACCGCGTGGTGATTAATTTTGTGCCGCTCGTGGCCAACCGTTCTTGAAGAAAGCCGGCGTTAAGCCTCGGGCGTGTCCTTGGGCTCGGTGGCTTGCACGGCGGGGCGTTGGGAAAAATCGCGGTGCCATGCGCTCAAATTTGGCCGGCCGGAGCGGAAATCGGATAGCCATTCCCGCCAATCCTGGTAGCCGCAGGCAATGCCCACGGTTATTTGCGCCAGGTTGGGCAGGGTATCGTCGGCGACCGCCAATTCCCCTGCCCGTTGTTCGCAGGCATCAAAACAGCGGACGATGCGGTCCCGCTGTTTCTGTAGGAAGCCTTCGGAGCGGAACTCACCCGGGCGCAGCAATTCGGCCCGCATCGCCACTTGCGCCTCCAGCAACCCATCGGCGGTGGCGTATAGCGACCACATGGGCCACTGTCCGTCGCCCGCCGGGATCACCTTCTTGCCCGCTGCTCGGTTGTTCAGATATTGGCAAATCAGCGTTGAATCTCCTAACGCCACGCCGTCATCGGTAATCAGGGTGGGAATGCGCGCAAGGGGATTGGCTGCGGCTAGGCCGGCAGTGAACGGCACCGTCGCATAGCCCCAATCCAGGGGCCAGGTGGTCGGCCTGACCTCAATTTCATGCCACAGGCCAAGCTCCCTGGAGGCAATGACGACCTTGCGCGTGAAGGGAGATGCCGGTGTCCAAAATAACTGCACGAATAGTCTCCCTGTTCAATTTGCCCGGCAGCATACGGGCGCTGCCGGGCAAAAGCGAACTGCCAAATCTTAAAAGGGCTTGTCTTCCGGGCCGGGCCATCGTCCAATATGGCGCAATGGATAAAATATAATTCAAGGCAGGTGGGCGCATCATG
>CAUZBE010000242.1:0-5390 GCA_963577885.1 Alphaproteobacteria bacterium | reverse complement strand
GCCTTGAAGACATCTAAAAAGGATACTGAGGACCATGCAGCCAGATATTGAAATTGCCCGTCAGGCCACCGCACTGCCGATCGAGCAGATCGGCGAAAAACTAAAAATTCCCGGCCAGCACCTATACCGTTATGGTGCCGACAAAGCCAAGATCGATCTGGACTATCTGGCTTCGCTGGCTGGAAACCCCGATGGCAAGTTGATCCTGGTCACCGCCATCACGCCGACCCCGGCCGGCGAAGGCAAGACGACGACCACGGTCGGTCTGGGCGACGCCTTGAACCGGATCGGCAAGCAAACCGCGATCTGCTTGCGGGAGCCCAGCCTGGGCCCGTGTTTTGGCACCAAGGGCGGGGCCGCGGGGGGTGGTTTTGCCCAGGTTATACCCATGGAAGATATCAACCTGCATTTCACCGGCGATTTCCATGCCATTGGTGCGGCCAACAATTTGTTGGCGGCCATGCTGGACAACCATATTTATTGGGGCAACAAGCTGGGCATCGATGCCCGGCGCATCTCCTGGCGCCGAGTGGTCGACATGAACGACCGGGCGCTGCGTTCCACCGTCGTCAATCTGGGCGGGGTGGCGAATGGTTTTCCGCGCCAGGATGGCTTTGACATTACCGTGGCCTCGGAAGTGATGGCGGTGTTTTGTCTGGCCTCGGACAGCGACGATCTGCATCGCCGCCTGGGCAACATGGTGGTGGCGCAAAATGGTGCCCGTGAAGTGGTCACGGCGCGGGAGCTCAACGCCGACGGTGCGATGGCGGCGTTATTGAAAGATGCGATCCAGCCGAATCTGGCGCAAACCCTGGAAAACAATCCGGCCTTCATTCATGGCGGCCCCTTTGCTAACATCGCCCATGGCTGTAATTCCGTTGTCGCCACCAAGGCGGCCTTGAAAATGGCTGACTTTGTCGTGACTGAAGCGGGCTTTGGTGCTGATCTGGGTGCGGAAAAGTTCTTCAATATCAAATGCCGCAAAGCGGACCTGCGCCCGGATGCGGTGGTGCTGGTGGCCACCGTGCGGGCCTTGAAGATGCATGGCGGCGTGGCCCGGGACGATCTGGGCAAGGAAGACGTCGCTGCCTTGCAACAGGGTTTAGAAAATCTGGGCCGGCATCTGGAAAACTTGGCCCAATTTGGTGTCCAGGCCGTGGTTGCCATTAATCGTTTTGATGCCGATACAAAAAGCGAAATGGCGGCAATCGGCGAGTATTGCAAGGGTTTCGGCGTGGAAGCGCATGTTTGCAGCCATTGGGCGGATGGGGGAGTGGGTGCGGAAAGTTTGGCCTACAAGGTAGCGGAGTTGGCGCAATCGGGCGCTTCGGACTTCAAGACAATCTATGGGGACGAGATGCCGTTGTGGGAGAAAATGCGCACTGTGGCCCAGCGCATTTATGGCGCCGATGATATCGGCGCCGAACGTGTGGTGACAGAGCGCTTTCAACAACTACAGGAACAAGGCTACGGCCATTTGCCGATCTGCGTGGCCAAGACGCAATACAGTTTTTCCACCGATCCGAACCGCAAGGGTGCGCCCTCGGGCCATGTGATTTCGATCCGCGAAATCCGCCTGGCGGCCGGCGCTGAATTCCTGGTCGTGGTCTGCGGCGATATCATGACCATGCCCGGCCTGCCCTCCCGCCCGGCAGCGGAAGCCATCGGCCTGGACAAAAATAGACAGATCACCGGCTTGTTCTAGGTCATCGACTCATAAATGATGCCGGCCGATACGGCTTCCGCTTGTTGGCGCATGCCTGTCAGTCTCAAGCCACACCATGAGGGCCCGGAAATAACCTAATTCGAGCATCGCGCGCCGGCAATCATCTTTGTTTACATGTTCGCCGCAGTCATCGATTCTTGTCGACCTTACTTAGCGTATAGCCCTCGATGCCGCCTATGATTAGCTTTGTCAGTGGCGTCGGAGGTATCCGCGGATGCCGATGTCTGGTCGTCTCGGCGTCACTGGCAGGATGAGAAACGGCGTATTTCATTTCAGCCAGGATGGGCTGAGGGTGGCCAAATTAACTATCCAGAAATTCGTTGGACACGCAGCCCGGCTTTATGAGCAGGAGCGGGAGGAACCAAACGGTCCCTCCCTGCTTGGGGTGTATGTCAGACGCTGGATTAGTTGGGTAGAAGGCGGGTTGGGGGGTGGATTAAGCGGCAGTAACGGCGGCTTGTTTACGTCATGCGAAGCCGAGCCCCTAAGGCCCAAAGCCAATATGCTTAGCGTCCCAGGTTCGGGGATGGTCGCGACCATTAGAACGCCAGAAATCGCGTAACTTGCATTACGTTACGGAGGGTTTATGAGTACATGATCTAGTCCAAATTCAATATTCATCGAATCAGGACTAGCTTTTCTTGTTCACGCTAGTGCGCCAAGGCGCACGGCTCGCCGGGGGGTTAGGGGGGCGGCGTACAAACGCCGGGCCGACGCCGCGGCCTTGACCAACCATTTCGATTTCGAAAATGGTCTAGTGACAATATGGCGTATCGTACTGGTGCGGCAAAAACGGAGGACGCATCATATGAGCGGCGACTACAAGGATATCCTGTTCGAGATCAAGGATTACGTTTGCACCATCACCATTAACCGGCCGAAAGCTCTGAACTCTTTTACCGGCGATACCATTCTCGAATTGGAGGACGCCGTGTTGCGCACCTACAACGACCGAAACATCGGCGTCGTGGTGCTGACCGGCGCTGGGGAGCGTTCCTTCAGTGCCGGCGGTGACGTCAATTGGGAGGCCGACGGCGGCCTTGAAGATACCGAATGGCGGCTCGGGCGCTATATCGTCGACTGCCCCAAGCCGGTGATCGCCCGGGTGCCGGGCTATGCCATCGGCGGCGGCAACCACTTGGCCTATGTTTGTGACTTCACGATTGCCGCCGAGCATGCCCGTTTCGGACAGACCGGGCCCCGGGTCGGCTCGCCCGCCAGCGGCTTCCCGGTTTCCCATTCAGCCAACATCCTGGGCCATAAGCGGGCCCGCGAGATGTGGATGCTGACGCGTCAATACTCGGCCCAGCAGATGCTGGACTGGGGTCTGGTCAACGCCGTCGTGCCCATGGAAAAGCTGGATGAAGAGGTCGCCGAATGGTGCCAGCAACTTCTTGCCCTAAGCCCGTCGTGCCTGAAGGTACTAAAGGCCAGCTTCCGCATCCATATGGAGCCGATCATGGGCGACCGCATGGCCGACATCGTGGACCGTGTGGTGCCCGGCTATCATAAATCCGGCGAGCAGCAGGAAGGTGCGGCCGCCTTTCTGGAAAAGCGCCCGCCCGATTTCAGCCCCTGGCGTTGATTGAAAATGCTCAGATCTTTAGAATTAGAGAAACCTTTCTAATCACTAGGAATCGCTTTGCGAATCTTATTAATTCGAAATTGCTTTTACTAGCTATTTGATGCGGTCGTTGCCCCAGAACTTCTGGCCCTTGTAGATAAAGAAGGGAAATCCGAAGACCCCGCCGGCCTTGGCCTGGGCGTTGCTTTATTCGAGCTTTGCCGCGTATGGGCTGTTGTAGGCGAGATAAAATTTTATGTGATTGTCTACCATTTAGGCTCCTATTCCCGCGCCCGTCTAAGGACGACGCCCAGCGGTCTTGCGTTGTCTTCAATCGCCCTAAATAGTCTCCGCGCCGTAGTACAGCATCACCTTGTGCTGGGCTTCGGCGAAGAACAGCCAGCGTTCGATGACGACGCCGAAGCTGACGGACACCGCCGCCAGGGACGCTGCCGCCAAACTCAGCGGGCCGGAGGTGACGGTCTGAAGCAAGACCAATACCAGGGGCACCAGGAAAGCGGTCAGATGCGTCAGGCGGCGCAGCCTGGCGGCATGCTTGCGGGCGATGGCGAAACCCATTTCCTTTAGCAAATAATTGTCCCGCACATGATGCGGGTCCAGGGGGCGCACACTGCCCAGGTGGCCTAGACCGATCGCCGTGGCGGCGCTGCTTTGGCCCGTGGCGCCGTCGATGGCCCGCCAATAGGCGATCTTTAACAACCAGGCGGCAGCCACGGCGGCGAGGCAAATAGCTTGCGACAGGGCATGGCCATCAACAAATGGTATCAGCACCACGTTCAGCCACAAGGCTCCGGTAGCCAACGCCAGAACCAGATAAACCGGTGTTACCAGGGGGTGATGCCAGCGCGGAATGGCGGCCAGGGAACGATAGATCATGGCCGTGCTGTAGACCGTGGCGATAGATAGGACCGTCGCCGCCAGGCCGGCCAGGGGCCAAAGGCCGTCATTGCGCTGCAGGACTAGCCAAGCAAAGGCGAACAGTGCCGCCGGGCCGTAACCCACGACGGCCAGGACCCCTTCCCGGGACAGCCAGGAAGAGCGCCACTGGCTAAACGCCCGCCAGGCCCGCTCCGGCCGGCCCAAATGGGCGGCGGAGGCCAACAGCCCGGCACTGATCAAGGCCATGGCCAGGCCCAGGCCGAACAGGCCAAAGGCGCGGTCGTCCGGCAGGCCGCCCATGGCCCGCAAGATGCCCAAGAGTGCCAGCAGACCGTAACCGGCGCCCGTGGCGGTGGTCAGGAAAATAACGGAATAGGCTGGTTGCATGTTTCGTCTCTGCGCCTAACGCGACAATACTCTGTCAATCCAGCTCAGAAAGCCGTCGTCGGCGACCGGGGCATCCTGTAGGCTGGCGCCATCGCCCATGGTGGCGCCAGGCCGTGGCGGCAGATAGCGGTTGGTGGGTTTCAGGCCCAGTTCCGGCATCAATTCGACGCCGCCACGCTCGGCAGTCAATTGGGACACGGCCGACGCCGGGTCGTTGAAATCACCGAAATGTCGGGCCTTGGTTGGGCAGGCGCTGACACAAGCTGGCTGCCGGTCAACCTCTTCCAGGTTTTCGTTGTAGATGCGGTCGATGCACAGGGTACATTTTTTCATCACTCCGCCGTCGGTATCGAACTCCCGGGCGCCGTAAGGACAGGCCCAGGAACACAGCTTGCAGCCGATACAGATGTCCTGGTCCACCAGGACAATGCCATCCTCGGTGCGCTTATAGGACGCCCCGGTCGGGCAGACGGTGACACAGGGCGCGTCTTCACAATGCAGGCAGGAGCGGGGAAAATAGACCGTGCGCCCGCCCAGTTCTGGGTCCGTCTCATAGCCATGCACCCGGTTCAGCCAAACCCCGTCCACATCCTTGCCGTAGGGATCGCTATCGGGCAAGGGGGCGTGATAGCCGGTGGTGTTCCATTCCTTGCAACTGACCGCGCAAGCATGACAGCCGACACAGGTATCAAGGTCGATCACCAGGCCAAGGCGTTTCAGCGGCGCTTCTTTCGGTAACGAGGTCATGTATTGCCACCTTTAGATTTTTTGCTGGCGAACCTGGCGCCATAGCGCAGGATGGCGGGCCGGGGC
>CAUZBE010000241.1:0-5391 GCA_963577885.1 Alphaproteobacteria bacterium | reverse complement strand
TCACCCTTACCGATCCCGCGGCGTTGATTCGCGGCAACGGCGGTTTGCTTTCTGTGGCACTTTCCCTGGGGTCGCCCCCGCCGGGCGTTACCCGGCACCGTTTTTTCGTGGAGCCCGGACTTTCCTCCCCCGCCGCAAACCTCGAAGAAGCTAGCGGCCAAGGCGACCGTCCAGCCGTCTGACACCTGCAAGATGGCCCCATGCAGCAGCCGGGTCAAGCGCGCCGCTCAGGTGACCCACGCCAGCAGCCCGGCCAGCCGGGCCAGGCATTCATCATCCATCACGCCATCAATTTTCCCAGGTCGCCAATGGCGTTGAAAAGCCGTTGCGCAAGCCGCCAATCCGGCCCCTGCGATGTCATAACCGAAGCTGGCGAGCGCATTGGCCGCCGAAGGGTCGCTACCCTGCGCCTCTTCCGGCCACAAGCCAACCGCCCCCGCCGCCAAGGCGGGCCAATCGAACAACTCCCCGGGATCTTGCTTGCGCGCCGGCGCTACATCAGCATGCCCCAGCACGCGATGGGCCGGGATGGGATGGCGGCGCAAAATGTCCCGGCATAGCGCCAACAAGGCATCCATCTGCGTCTGGGGAAAGGTCCGGTAGCCAAATTCGTGCCCCGGATTGACCAATTCAATGCCGATAGAACATCCGTTTATATCATCCTGCCCGGCCCAACAACTGACCCCAGCATGCCAGGCCCGGCGGTCTTCCGCGACCATTGCGAAGACGTCACCGCCCTCGCCGATCATATAGTGGGCCGAGACCTTGGCAGTGGCCTCACAGAGCCGCAACAGGGCGGCCTCGGCGCTGACCATACCGGTGTAATGGAGCAGCAGCATGTCGATGGCGCGGCCCGGGGGCCGGGCATCGTGGTTGGGCGACGGTCTTTCGATGTTCACGCCAGCAGGCCCTCGGCCCAATCAAGATCTTCGGGCCGGTTAGCGTTGAAAAACGGGTCGAGTGGTTCGACCGGCCAATCCACATGCACCAGGGCATGGCGTGCGGTCCAAGCATCGATCTTGCGCATTTCCTCACCCTCCATGGCTCGGCGCAAATCATCCGCCAGAGCGACATCCCACAGGCTTATCGGCGGGTGGGGCCGCCCATCAGACCGCGCGCAGGCAATCCGTGCGCCCGCCGCCAGTTTGGCTGCCGACAGGCGCGGGACCAGATCGAGCGGCAAAAAGGGACCATCGGTCGGAACGGACAACATCATGGCCACGTCCGGGTTGTGCGCCCGCACCCATTCCATGCCGGTCAGGATGCCGGCCAGAGGCCCCGCCATGCCGGGAATACTATCGGCCACCACCGGCAAGTTAAATGCCGTGAACCGCGATGCGTCGCCATTAGCGTTCAAAACTAGCTTATCAACCTGGCCGTGCAACCGCTCGATCACATGCGCCAACAGGGGCCGCCCGCCCAGGGGACGCAGGCATTTGTCCCCACCCCCCATGCGCCGGGAGCCGCCGCCGGCCAACAGCAAACCCACGATGGACTGATCCTTACCCATCACTTTCGGCACCGTTTTTGATATCCGCATCGAAAATCAGGCGGTCTTCGCCCGATAGACATAAAAAACGTTTGCCCTTGGCCCGGCCGATCACGGTCAATTTAGCCTGGCGCGCCAGATCGACCCCCCAGGCCGTGAAGCCTGAGCGCGAGATCAGAATGGGAATGCCCATGCGCACGGTCTTGATAATCATTTCCGAGGTCAAACGCCCAGTGGTGTAAAAAATCTTGCCCTTCGCGCCCTCATTATTCAGGAACATCCAGCCGGCGATCTTATCGATAGCGTTATGCCGGCCCACGTCCTCCATATAGATCAGGGGCCGGTCTTCTTCGCAAAGCACACAGCCATGGATGGCGCCGGCGGTTAGATACAGGCTGGGTTGTTGATTAATCTTGCGGCTAAGGCCGTAGATCCACGAGGTCTTCAACACCGCGTCGCCCGGTAGTTCAATCTCGTCAAAATGCTCCATGATATCGCCAAAGGCGGTGCCCTGCGCGCAGCCGGAGGTCAGTGTCTTCTTCTTCAGCTTTTCCTCGAAATCCGTGGCCCGTTCGGTGCGGACCACCACGACCGCCAGTTCCTCGTCGTAATCAATGCCGGTCAGCTTGTCGTCCAAGCGCAACATGTTCTGGTTCAGCAGATAACCCACGGCCAAGCAATCGGGGTGATCGCCGATGGTCATCATGGTAACAATTTCCTGACCATTCAGATACAGGGTCAGAGGTTGTTCGATCACCACTCGGGTACTAACCTGGGCGCCGGTCTGATCTATACCGCCGACCTGCTGCGTCAGGCGCTCATCCTCGGGCGCCGGGGCCAGTTGAAATTCCTTCATGGTCATAATATGGCTAAGACCAGGGGTAAAGCCAAGGCCGGGGATACTAAATCCATCCCCTTACGCAGCCGGTGATCAGACCATGATAAATTGAAAGCCGATGCCGGCAGCCAACGAACCGACCAGAGCCAGGCCAAGATACCAGGCGAATACCTGCAAGCGGACCAGGGCGAAGACCGCAATCGCGGCCGGGATACAGGACACGCCGCCGGCGACCATGAAGGACATGGCAGCACCCGGCGCCATACCCAGTTCCAGCAGGCCGGAGACCAAGGGTATGGCGGCGAAGCCGTTCAGGTAGGCTGGGACGCCGACAATCGCCGCCAGCGGAATGGCCCAAATGCTGTCGCCGCCAAGCAGACTGGCAATGGCCTCGGCCGGAACGTAGGCTAGCATGACGCTTTCTAGCAGGAACGCCACCAGCAGCCATTTGCCCAGGAACAAGGTGGTCCGCCAGGCTTCGTTGGCAAACATTTCCCAGCGCTCGCGCTCCTGCCAGAATTTCCAGGACACCTGACCCGCGCTACGCACCGAACCGGCGCCGCAACCGCCGTCGCCCACACCTTCGCGCAAGGGCAGTGCAAACCCGCCTGCCCGTTGCAGCGTTATGGTGGCAAAGCCACCAAACAGGCCGATACCCAGCGCGGCAGCCGTCTTACCGACGGCAAAGGGCGGGCCCAACGTGCCCATGGTCAACAAAAACATCTGCGGGTCCATCAGGGGCGAGGCCAGCCAAAACGCCATGACCGGCGCCAGGGGCACGCCCATAGCCAGCAAGGCAGCGATCAAGGGAATTACGCCGCACGAGCAGAACGGCGACAGGGCACCAAACAGCGAGGCGGCGAAAACCATCTGCACCGCTCGGCCCTGAAATACCTTTGCGATCAGATTATCGGCGCCCGAGGCTTTGGCATAAGCCGCCAGACCGATGGAGACGGCCAGGAAGGGTGCAATTTGCAGCAAGCCGTTGCCAGCGAAACCGATGCTGGATGCAGTCTGATCCGGCGCCAACAAGGCGCCGAGCAACAAGACGGTGGCCACCGCCAGCCAGACCCGGTCGATGCCGGAGACGCGCCGCGCCGCGCCGGCAAGGGAGAGGGAAATATCGCTCATGCCGCCGATCCTTCTTCAATAATCGACATTTGGTGCTCGGGCCCAGCAAGGGGATCATGGGCGTTGCCATCGGCGGCACAGCAATTCCGGGTCAAAAATTGCACGACCACATCCACGCGCTGATAATTGGCCCGGCAGATCAGCTTTCGTCCCTGACGTTCCTGGCATACCAAATTGACCTGGATCAGCCGGGCCAGATGATGGGACAGGGTAGAAGCCGGCACGCCAAGGCGCGCCTGGATCTCCCCAACCGTTAAACCTGCCGGCCCGGCCGGCACTAACTGAGTGAAGACAGCTAGACGGGTTTCGTTGCCCAGTGCCTCCATGGCATC
Source organism: Alphaproteobacteria bacterium (assembly GCA_963577885.1). Taxonomy (GTDB): domain Bacteria; phylum Pseudomonadota; class Alphaproteobacteria. The sequence continues at coordinate 1,601 of CAUZBE010000241.1, read as the reverse complement.
GGCGGTCTGCTGCAATTCAGGTGTAACGTGTAGCGCAATTATCTGGGTCATGGAGTCCATATAGCGCGCTCCATAATTAATTAAAACGATAATTCTATAATTATCGAATTATCGAATTTTCTATATTACGAATGCCCTGCCTCGGCGGACAGGAAGGACGGGTCAACCCCAACCTTCCGCACGGCGCGGTCCCATTTTTCGTCCAGGTCTTTATCAAACAGCAACGCGGCATCCGGAGTGACGTTGAGCCAGCCATTGGCCTGAATTTCGTCATCCAATTGGCCGGCGGACCAACCGGCGTAACCGAGGGTCAGAAGACTGTGGGCCGGGCCTTCGCCTTCGGCGATCGACCGCAGAATATCCACCGTGGCGGTCAGGCCCACGTCTTCGGTCACTGCGAGGGTCGAATCCTGGCGATAGTCCAAGGAGTGCAGAACGAAGCCGCGGCCCGTTTCCACCGGGCCGCCAACCAGGATTGGGATCGCGTTCTTGATGTTCGCGGTCTCGATCTCCAGCTGATTTAACAGCTCGGGGAAATCAATCTCGCTGGCCTGTTTGTTGACCACCAATCCCATGGCGCCGTCGGCCGAATGGGCGCACATGTATATGACCGTCCGTTCGAACCGCGGATCGCCCATGGTGGGCATAGCGATCAAAAGCTGACCGGTCATATAGCCGTCATCCACAGGGCCACCGTCCCGCTCTTCAACGATTGCGTTATCCAGAGCGTTGTCTGGCAGGTTATCACTATTTTCGTCAGATCCCATAATGTCCACTTGGTGATCCTGGCAGGGGAAAACAAATGCTCACGCTGTTGTCAGGCCATATTGGTTAATTAATCCCTATGATACAACATATAGGCCATGGAATATATGCGGGGTCCCGCTGGGTAAATATGCAAATTTCGACGTCAGTATTTCTCAATTGTATGCGGCCATGGCTCGTGGCCGTAATTATGGTGGCCGCCCTTCCATCCAGGTCCATTCGGGCGGAGCAGGCATCGGGCGCCTGGCAAAGCACCGAGGAAGCCGCCGTGCGCCTAGTCGCGGCACAAAACCGGCTGGATGCCAATGGCTGGGTATGGCTGGGAATACACATTAAACTTGCCCCGGGCTGGAAAACATATTGGCGCAATCCAGGTGAATCGGGGGCGCCGCCCCGCTTTGACTGGAGCACCTCGGGCAACGTCGGCGCGGTTGAAGTGCGATGGCCGGCACCGCAACGTTTCAGTGCCTTTGGTTTCGATAGCTTTGGCTATCACGACCAGATCGTTTTGCCGGTTTTTCTTCAGGCGACCGCGCCTTCTCAAGCGATGACCGCGCGGCTGAACCTGGATTATATGGTTTGCGCTCAAGTCTGCATTCCCATGCAGGCCAAACTGGCTTTGCATCTGCCCGCCGATGATGCTGGGGCCAAGGCTAAACCGAGCGCCTTCGCACCTCTTATCCAGCACTATCTGGAACGGGTACCCCAGCCGGTGGACAAGGCCGGAATGGCCATCGAAAGCGCGTTGGTAAGCGGCCCGCCCGGCCAACAAATATTGTACATCAAGGGTCATTCCGAACAGCCCTTCATGGCGCCTGACCTAATGGTTGAGGGGC
>CAUZBE010000240.1:0-5435 GCA_963577885.1 Alphaproteobacteria bacterium | reverse complement strand
TCGCCCAGCTTGGCACCGGCCGGAATATTTAATTTCTTTGCCCAGGCCCATCCAGTGTCCACGCGCTGCTGTTTCATCGTCACCTCCGTGATGTTCGGATATCTCAAGTACCATCGACGATAGCCTAACGGGTCCTATCGGCGCAATCCGTAACCGCAGCATCAACACCGGCCTCTTGCTTGTTGTTCGCGAATTCGATGAGTTCGTTCGCAATAACGGTGCTGGCCGAACCCTGGCCGCTTCCCTCTTCTTCAGCCATCGGTGGTGATCCTCCATGCTAGATCATTTCTCACGCTTGGAACTGGCCTGTCCAACAACGGACCAGGTGCGTCTTGCCTCTGGTTTTGGCGAGGCCCTAGAGTGCCCAGCCTCGGTTTAATTGCACTACGGCGGATTTACCTATCGGTGCAGCGGCAGGCGATGCCATCACGATAGACGGCACCGCCTATACCGTTCGCGTTATTCAGCCCGAAGGTACCGGCGTCACAACTTTAGTTTTGGAGAAGAATTAAATACCTAATTACTAACGATGACTTCACCCTGGAGAATCGTTGGCACGAGGTCGCGATATTCATCTTGGGTTTGGGCACGCACAGCCGCTGCTTTATCTGCGCCAGCGTCAGCCGTCGCTTTGTCGGGATATGTTGCAATTATAAAAACCGAGTCAGGGCCTGATTGGACGGCCCCCCACTTTGTAACACCGAACCCCAGTGAGGGAGGCATCCACTTGTTTTTCATATCTGCAATCATTTCGTCAGTAACGGGTGACCCGCTAAAGATTGTGACGCGTCTGTAACTCATAGGATTTCCTCCATTGATCTGTGGATTTATGACAATAGATGGGAATTAACCGCTGCCTCGGACAGTACCTATATAGCCCCAACCCTGTCCGCCATATTGAAACTCGAGATTTAGGCCTAATAATGTATTTTTTCAACATTGTAATTGCCAATTTGACAGCGCGTTCCATTTAGATTTTAGATTGCGAATAGCGTGCGCATGGGCGCTAATCGACGGTCTATTTCGATTGGGAGAGTTTGATGAGCAACGACGTTATGAAGGGCCTTTCGCTGGGCGACATGTTCGACAACAACCGCTTGAAAAAGCGTCTTGTGCCCATTCAACTGCGCCAGAGCGGCGATAATGGCGATGAAGGTTTGCTGTCCAAGGGCAGCCGCCTTCTGGTCGATACCCGCCTGCGCAAGGGACCCTATTGGCATCTCAGCCAAGCCGCCGGTGCCTGGTGCTATTCGGTCTACAACCACGTCTATCACCCCCGCGCCTATATCAAGCCCGAAGACGGCGGCCTGATGAAGGAATACGAATACCTGACCGAGCATGTGACCATGTGGAACGTCGCGGTGGAACGGCAGATCCAGGTCAAGGGACCGGATGCGGAAGCATTCGTTGACATGGTGATCACCCGGCGCGCCGATAAATGCGAGGTGGGGAAATGCCGCTACGTCATTTTATGCAACAGCTATGGCGGCATCCTGAACGATCCGGTCTTGCTGCGCCCGACGGCGGATGAATTTTGGTTCTCGCTCGCCGACACGGACATCGGGCTCTACCTGCAAGGGGTCAATGCGTTCGGACGCTATGACGTGGAAATCAACGAGATCGATGTCGCCCCGGTACAGATCCAGGGCCCGAAATCCACCGACCTGATGCGCGAACTGGTCGGTTCCGGCATCGACGATATGCCATACTACGGCCTGATGTGGGCCGAGGTGGGCGGCTGCAAGGCGGTGATTTCCCGCACCGGTTTCTCGGCCGAGGCCGGCTTTGAGATCTATCTGTTCGACGCCACCAAGAATGCCGAAAAAATGTGGAATGCGGTATTGGCGGCGGGCGAGGCCCACAATCTGCGCGTCATCGCGCCGGGCCATCACCGCCGCATTGAGGCGGGGATCCTGTCCCACGGCCAGGACATGGACGTTGAAACCAACCCCTATGAATGCGGCCTGGGCTGGCAGGTGGACCTGAGCAAGGAAGAATTCATCGGCAAGGCGGCGCTGCAAAAGATCAAGGACGAGGGCGTTACCCATAAACTGGCCGGGTTGCGCATGGGCGGCAAGGACATCACCTGGTACCCGGCGGATTTCTATCACGTCTTTTCTGACGGCGAATTGGTTGGTTTCGTCACCTCCGCCTGGTTCTCGCCGGAGCAGGAAGCCAACATCGCCTTCGCCATGCTGCCCGTGGAACTGACCAAAATCGGCACCGAGCTAACCGTGGCCCTGCCCGCGACCTATGCGGACGAACCCGTGGCGGCGGAAGTGGTCGCCACCCCGTTCAAGAAACCGGATTCACCGGGCACGGGGATGTTGAAAACCGGCAGAAAACTGTAGCTGCCACGCATCGTTGCCCTGGATTGCCGGTCAAGCCCGGCTATGACGACAAAGAAGGGTAAATGGCTAAAAACAACCAAATTTATCATACCCGTGCTTGATAAGGGTACCCAGTGACACGACAACGATGTTTCAGGCCCGCGGGCGCTCGTTCATGGGATCGTAGGGGCTTTCCTCGATTACGGTGACTTTGTAGCCGGTGCCGAGGATATCCATGGTCAATTCGGTGCCCACCGCCGCCATCTCCGGGTGGACCATGGCCAAGGCCAGGGACTTGCCCAGACGGAAGCCGTAATTGCCGCCCGTGGCCCGGCCCACCAGTTCGCCGTCGTGATAGATGGGGTTGTTGCCCAGGGCGTCGGCGTCGCCCGCGCCGTGGACTTCGAGGGTGGCGAAGCTATTAGCGAAGCCGCGTTCCCGCCAGGCCAACAGCGCCTCGCGGCCCTTGAAATCGCCCTTGTCGGGATGCACGAAACGGTCCAGCCCGGATTCATAGGCGGCATATTCGATGGAAATTTCCGTGCCCATCATGCGGTAGGATTTTTCGTAACGCAGGCTGTCCATGGCCCGGATGCCGAAGGGTTTCAGCACCAAATCTTCGCCCGCCGCCATCAGGGCATCGAAGATGTGGTTCTGATATTCGATGTCGTGGTGCAATTCCCAACCCAACTCGCCTACATAGTTGACCCGCATGGCCATAAGCTGGGCCTGCGCAATGGTGATCTCCCGGGCCGAAAGCCAGGGATGAGCATTGTTCTCAAAATTGGCGGTCGAGACGCGTTGCAGCAAAGTCCGTGACTTCGGCCCGGCCACCACCAGCACGCCCTTGGCGTTGGTCAGATTGACCATTTGGACGCTGCCGTCATCGGGCATGTGGCGCCACAGCCAATCATGGTCCAGGCGCTGATAGAGCCCGGCGGAAACCAGATAAAAGCTGCTCGAAGCCTCCCGCATAATGGTGAACTCGCTATGCACGCCGCCCTTGCCGTTAAGGGCATGGCAAAGATTTATGCGGCCGATGGATTTGGGCAGGCGGTTGGCGATCAGGCCATCCAGGAAAGCTTCCGCGCCGGGCCCCGAAACCCGGCACTTGGCAAAGGCGGTCATATCCAGAAGTCCGACGTTCTCCGCCACGTTGCGGCATTCGTTGCCCACGTGTTCGAACCAGGCGCTGCGGCGGAAGGACCAATCATCTGTCTGCGGCGTACCGGTGGGGGCGAACCAGTTGGGCCGTTCCCAGCCGGCCTTTTGCCCGAACACCGCGCCCAGGTCCTGCATGCGGTCGTAGCAGGGCGAGAGGCGCAGGGGCCGGCCGGCGGGGCGTTCTTCGTCCGGGTAGTGGATGGTGAAGACGTTGGCGTAAGCTTCCTCGTTCTTGGCCTTCAGATAGCCGGCATTGGCATAGGCGCCGAACCGGCGCGGGTCGACGCCCAGCATGTCGATGGTCGGCTCGCCCTCGATGATCCAATGGGCCAGTTGCCAGCCCGCGCCACCGGCCGCCGTGACGCCAAAACTATGCCCTTCGTTCAACCAGAAATTCCGCAAGCCCCAGGCGGGGCCGACGATGGGGCTGCCGTCGGGGGTATAGGCGATGGCGCCGTTGTAAACCTGTTTGACGCCGACCTCGCCGAACGCCGGCACCCGGTTGATCGCCGCCTCGATTTGCGGCGCCAGGCGATCCAGGTCTTCGGGAAACAGTTCGTACTCGGCGCCGTCCGCCGGGCCGTCGGGATAACAGATCGGCGCGCCTTTTTCATAGGGCCCCAGCAACAGCCCGCCGCCCTCCTCGCGCAGATACCACGAGCCGTCGGATTCCCGCAGCACGCCCAATTCCGGCAGGCCGTCCCGGTGCCGCTTGACGATCTCTGGATGCGGTTCGGTGACGATATATTGATGCTCCACGGGAATGACCGGGATGTCCAGGCCGACCATGGCGCCCGTGCGCCGGGCATAGTTGCCCGTGGCGGAGACCACATGCTCGCAGGTAATATCTCCCTTGTCGGTCCGCACCTGCCATTCGCCATTGGGCTTTTGCGTAAAACCTTCCGCCGTGACCTGGCGGTTGATCTCGGCGCCCAGATTGCGGGCACCGATGGCCATAGCCTGGGTCACGTCGGCGGGTTGGATATAACCGTCGCCGGGATGCTGTAAGGCGCCCACCAGGCCCTCGATATTACACAGGGGCCAGATGTCCAGAACATCTTGCGGTGTCAGGAATTTCACCTCGATGCCGATGGTCCGGGCCACGCCGGCATACTGGTGGTATTCGTCCATGCGGTCCCGGTTCATGGCCAGACGGATATTGCTGACCTGACTGAAACCCACGGCCTGCCCGGTTTCTTCTTCCAATGACTGATACAGGGCGACGGAATGTTTATGAATCTGGCCAACGGAATAGCTCATATTGAACAGGGGCAACAAGCCCGCCGCATGCCAGGTGGAGCCGGAGGTCAACTCGTTACGTTCCAGCAGAACCACATCCCGCCAGCCCATCTTGGCCAATTGATACAGCGTCGCCACGCCGACCACGCCGCCACCAACGACAACCACCCGTGCCTGGTTTTTCATCTCCCGCTCCCCATGAAACGCCCCAATGGTATTATTGTGACCCTACCCATGCCCGACCTCAATACGTGATTTTTCCGAAGGCCTGGATTTCAAAGCCCCGTATGCCGCCTCGAGTCGTTCCATGTACGCTGCCGCATAAGCCTGGTAGTCAAAATCCAAGCTTGAAGTTAGTTCCAAAACCATGCTCCACATCGCCTCGCGCAGCAGGGAGCCGCATTAATGTTATTGGAGCGTATCGAGGTCTTAAAGAATGACCCAGTGGGTGAGGATTGGGACGGCGTTTTTACCGCCGAAACAAAATAGAGTTATCAAAAATTTGAGATAACGCATTTCCACCAAAATTCACCGCCTCGCCCCTTCACCAACCACCACGAAGGGTGCCCAGAAGGCGGGATGTGCCCAGTGGGGGTGGTTATGGTTGGCCGCGAGCTTGAGCATGGAACGACGCAGGGCTTCCGAGCGTCCCATGGTGGGCTTGATAGGTCATCACTTATAAAGCTTCATGACACATTGACC
>CAUZBE010000239.1:0-5457 GCA_963577885.1 Alphaproteobacteria bacterium | reverse complement strand
GTCCATTAAATTTCCAAATTACAAGGGTATTTTCTAGATCCTACTGATGAGGTGTTATTATGGGCTAGAAGAGCAAGGGCAGATTAATCAAAGCGAAACAAGACCGTCTACTGGAGCATTTTGTGGCTGGCACGAGGGCCCGTTGCGTGGCCCCCCTGGTTGGCGTTAACCGAAATACCTCGGCCTACTATTTTCACCGCTTGCGTGAGATCATCGCTTACTACCTTGAACAGGAAGCCGATATGGTTTTCGGTGGCGAGATTGAAGTGGATGAACCGTATTTTGGCGGCAGGCAGGAAGGCAAACGAGGGCGCGGCGCCGGCACTATAGTCCCGGTATTCGGCCTTTTGAGGCGCAAGGGGAAGGTCTGCACGAAGATCATTCCAGATGCCTCATTAGCGACGCTATACCCCATCACGGAGCGGAAAGTCGTGCCTGACAGCATTGTCTATTCAGATTGCTGGCGGGGCTACAACGTGCTGGATGTATCGGAATTCAAGCACTGTCGCATCAACCACTCCAAACTCTTTGCAGACAAGCAGGATTATATCAACGGCATCGAGACCTTCTGGAACCAGGCGAGGCGTCATTTGCGGAAATTCAACGGTGTTCCCAGGGAACATATCGGGCTATTTTTGAAGAAATGCGAGTGGCGTTTCAACAATCCTAACCCACAGAACCAGTTGAGGCAGATAAAACAGTGGGTTAAAGGATGCTTATCCTAGATATCTAGGGTAGTCCCAAATATTATTTGGATTGACCAAACAGCCATGATAAAGCCCGAAGCGCACATTTCGACCATGAATGATCCTTTGACCGAACGGCGCACCGAAGGCCGGGGCCGGGTCTACGACTCGATCATCGATACCATCGGCAACACGCCGCTGGTCCGGTTGTCGCGGCTACAGCACGATGCGGGTGTCAAGGCAGAAATCCTGGCCAAGCTGGAATTCTTCAACCCCCTGGCCTCGGTCAAGGACCGCATCGGCGTGGCGATGATCGAGGCGATGGAACGGGCCGGCGTGATAGGCCCGGAAACCGTGCTGGTCGAGCCAACCTCGGGCAACACGGGCATCGCCTTAGCCTTCGTCGCCGCCGCCAAGGGCTATCGCATCATCCTGACCATGCCGGAATCCATGTCCATTGAACGCCGGCGAATGCTGTCCCTGCTGGGTGCGGAATTGATACTGACGCCGGCCGAGGACGGCATCAACGGCGCCATCAGGCGGGCCGAAGAGCTGGTCGCGGCCTTGCCTGACGCCGCCATGCCGCAACAGTTTGAGCATCCCGCCAATCCCGATATCCACCGCCAGACTACGGCCCGGGAAATCTGGAACGATACCGGCGGGGCGGTGGATATCGTCGTCGCCGGGGTCGGGACCGGGGGGACCATAACGGGCATTGGCGAGACCCTGAAAAGCTGCAAACCAGGGGTCTGGATGGTGGCGGTGGAGCCCGAAGACAGCCCGGTTCTGTCAGGCGGTGAGCCGGGGCCTCATAAAATTCAGGGTATCGGCGCCGGCATCATTCCGGCGGTTTTAAACCGGGGCGTGGTGGATGAAGTGCTGACGATTGGCAACGAAACCGCGTTCGAGACGGCCCGCCGCGTCGCCGCTCTGGAAGGGTTGCCGGTCGGAATATCCTCGGGCGCGGCGCTGGCGGCGGCCCTGGAAGTGGCCGAGCGGCCGGCCAGTGGGGGCAAGACCATCGTGGTCATCGTTCCGTCCTTCGCCGAACGCTATTTGTCCACGGCGCTGTTCGAGGGGATGGCATGACCGACTTGAAGGAAGCTCAGATAGAACGCTATGCCCGCCATATTGTGTTGCAAGAAGTGGGCGGCATCGGCCAGGAGGAATTGTTGCAAGCAAAGGTTTTGGTGGTGGGCGCTGGGGGGCTTGGCTCGCCTTTATTGATGTACCTTGCCGCCGCCGGTGTTGGCACCATTGGCCTGGTGGACGATGATATCGTCTCGCTCTCCAACCTGCAGCGGCAGATCGCCCACGGCACGCCCGACATCGGCCGGGCCAAGGTAGACAGCGCCAAGGACCGTGTTGCCGCGCTGAACTCGGATGTGACGCTGGTTCCCTACCAGATGCGCCTGCGGCCGGACAACGTCATGGGACTGCTGGCGGGTTACGATATCATCGCCGACGGCACGGATAATTTTGACACCCGGTTTCTGCTCAACGATGCCTGCTTTCTGGCAAAAAAAACCCTTGTTTCGGCGGCGGTGCTGCGCTTTGACGGCCAGCTTTCCACTTACAAGGCCTATCTGGGGCCGCCACATCCCTGCTACCGCTGTATTTTTCCGGAACCGCCCCCCGCCGGCGCCATTCCCTCATGTTCCCAAGGTGGCGTGCTGGGCGCCATGGCCGGGATCATGGGCACCATGCAGGCCACGGAAATCCTGAAAGAAATCCTGGAGATTGGGAAAAGCCTGTCAGGCAGATTATTGATCCACGACGGCCTGGCCGGTGAAGTCCGCACCATCCGGGTCAAACCCGACCCCGCCTGTGCCTTGTGCGGCGAGGCACGGAGTATCTTGGATCTAAGCGGCCACCATTAAAACCAGAGCAATTTTCAATTAATTAAAATACGCTCTAGGGCAAGCGGGCGAGGCGGTCACAAAGTAGTTGAAAAAAACCGTCGGCATCGATCTTGTCGAGCACCAAGGCGTTGCCCTTGCCGCCCTCGGGAACCGTCTTGACCACGCTCCGCCCGATCCGTTCAGCGTCGTTAACTTCGATATCGACCCAGGCATTCCGGCCGGAAAACAGCGCCGGCTGCAACAGGTAGGCAATAACGCAGGGATCATGCATGGCGGTGTCCGCCTGGCTATAGAATGCCAGCATTTCGTGGGCCGCTTTCGCCGCCTTGTTACCCAACGCAGAAATCTGGTCAGATCGGGCCTGGGTTATGGGCACTTGCCGGGTCAGGTCTAGACCGATCATGACCAGATCCGCGCCCGACAGGAACACCAGCTGGGCGGCATGGGGGTCCACATAAAAATTGAACTCCGCATAGCCGGTAACATTGCCGCCCTCGGCGGCGCCGCCCATCACCACCACTTGCCGGGCTACTTTGGGCGTATCCTTTTCCTGGCTGATCGCCAGCCCCAGATTAGTCAAGGGGCCCAGGCAACACAGGGTAATCTCCCTGGGCCGGGCCATCAGGGTCTCGCACAGATAGGCGACCGCGTTGACTGACGCTAGCGGCGCGGCGGGCTCCGGCAAGGTTGCCCCGCCTACGCCATCGCCGCCATGCACATCGGTGGTTCGCGGGCTAATCAGCATGGGCCTGGCCGAGCCGGCATGCACTGGCACCTCAGGCCGGCCGGCCAGGGTCAGGATACGCTGGGCGTTGTACTGGGTCTTGGCCAGAGGGACATTGCCGCTGACTACGCTGACGCCCAGCACGTCCAGTTCATCCGGGCTGGCCAGGGCCAGCAAAAGGGCCAGGGCGTCATCAATGCCAGGATCGCAATCGATAATGATGGGTTGTCTGGCCACGGGTCAGCTTCAGTTCGGCTTCAGGCCGGCAGCAGGGATTCGTCGATGATACGATCGGGCGGCTTGTGGCCGTCGACAAAGGTACGAATGTTGATCAGCACCTTTTCACCCATATCGATCCGTCCCTCTATGGTAGCCGAACCCATATGGGGCAACAGCACCACATTAGGCATTTCCAGCAGGTCCTTGTTAACCGCCGGTTCATGCTCGAAGACATCCAGTCCGGCCCCGGCAATCCGGCCTTCTTGCAACAGGCGTACCATGGCGTCTTCATCGATGACCTCGCCCCGGGCCGTATTGACGATATAGCATTGGGGGGGCAGCAACTGCAGACGTCGGGCCGAGAGCAGGTGATAGGTGGCGGGTGTGTGCGGACAATTGACCGAGATGATGTCCATGCGCGACAGCATCTGATCCAGGCTTTCCCAATAGATCGCCTCCAATTCCGATTCCGTCTCAGCATTCACCCGATGGCGGTTATGGTAGTGGATTGACAGACCGAAGGCGCGGGCGCGCCGGGCCACGGCGGTGCCAATCCGGCCCATGCCGATAATGCCAAGGCGTTTGCCCCAGATCCGATGGCCCAGCATTGAGGTCGGACCCCAGCCCTGCCATTCGCCGGCCCGCAAGACTCGCTCCCCTTCGGTCAAGCGCCGGGGCACGGCCAGCATAAGGGCCATAGTCATATCCGCCGTATCCTCGGTCAGGACGCCGGGCGTGTTGGTGACCATGATGCCGCGCTCACGAGCGGCGTTGTGATCGATATGGTCCCAGCCGGTGCCGAAAGAGGCGATCAGACGCAGACGATCGCCGGCATTGGAAATGACATCCGCATCGATCTTGTCGGTCACGGTGGGCACCAACACGTCCGCGATCTTCGCCGCCGCGATCAGATCCGTATGGCTCATGGGATCGTCGGTCACGTTCAAGCGGGTGTCAAACAGTTCCATCATCCGGGTTTCGATCACGTCCGGCAGCTTGCGGGTAACTATCACCAGGGGTTTATTAGGCGTCATGAATAACTCTCACGCAGGCGTGGTTGGAGCCTGAAACATCTAGAATGGCTCTTGCCACAAAATCTCTAGCAGACTGGACGCGTCCCGACAAATAGGCCGGCGCCGAATGCCTGCTTGACCTGTGGCTTCCGCCCTTGGCATAAGTTCGGCGTGATGCCTATCTCCCGGATTTTTCCAGTCCTGATATTGACCGCCTTGGCGGTCGCCATTGTCGTTCCGCTATTGGTTGCCGCCGAAGCGGCACAATCCCCGAAGTCGACGGCTGAGGTAAAAACGAAATCTCCGGCTGACCATCCCGGCGCTTCGGGTCTGCCAGTACCGCGCTTTGTCTCGCTGTCGTCGGACACGGTCAACATGCGGGCTGGGCCGGGGGTGCGCTATCCCATCACCTGGGTCTACCGGCGCAAGGGCATCCCGTTGATGGTCATGGCAGAATTTGAATATTGGCGCAAGGTACGCGATGGCGAGGGGGCGGAAGGTTGGATGCATAGCGCCCTGTTGCGTGGCCGGCGTATGGCCCTTCTGCAGGGCGGTATAAACGAACTGCGGCCATCGCCCGAGACCACGGCGCCGGTAGTCTTGCGGGCACAGGCCGGGGTTATCGGCCAATTACTCTCCTGCGGCGGCCCATGGTGCCAGATAATCTTGAATGACATGCGTGTCTGGCTGCCCCGGACGGGCTTATTTGGCGCCCTACCAAACGAAGAATTTCCATGATCCGCGCCGCGGTCGGCCTTCTCGCGGTTCTGCTTTGGCAAGCCACCTTGGCCGGCGCTGCGGCGGCGGACATCACCCGTTATGTCCGCTTCAAGGATCAGTGCGGCATTCACCATGGCATTCCGGACGGTGAAAGGGTGCAAACCATCAGTGACGCCCCCCATTGCGCGCATCACCGCGCCGGCCCGGTGCGGCCCCTCTCCAAGATGACATTT
>CAUZBE010000238.1:0-5468 GCA_963577885.1 Alphaproteobacteria bacterium | reverse complement strand
TCCGATGCGGGCCTGGGCTATCCAGCACACGCTCTACCAAACGCTGCCAGCGTTCGATAAAATTGTTGATTGGCTTGACCGGCGTTGCGAATTTCTCAGCCCCTGATATATTGTTAAAACTGGGGGTTGAGCCAATATTGATCGATAGAACGTCGTAGGGAACGACCGGACGGCCCTTGCAAACGACGTGCTTTGCGCCAAGGTCGAGCATGATGGCCTCGTCGTGATAAAGCCGCGCACCGGCAAGCTGACAAAGTGGGCGCAGGTCGATATGCGCTTCGTCAAAATCATAATGGCCGGCTAGATAGCCTGGCAGCATGCCCGAATAGGGCGTGTGTACATCACGTGCAATGACCGTAAGGCGGACGCCGGGTAGTGGCTTCATGGCGAATTTTTTTAGTACAATCGCATGACTGTGCCCGCCACCAATGAGGACGAGGTCTTTAACGATGGCGTCTTGGTTAGATCGCATTTTGTCTACTCTCGGTTCGCGCACATTATTCCATGTGATTGAAAATTGTTCTAAGCCTGTCCGGCCTGGGTGCTTAGCCGTAGGCGGCTGCGAATGTAGCGGGACAAGACATCGACAGCCACGTTAAAAACTACCATCACGGCAATCAGAAATACCGCCCGGTCAAGGCGAATGTCAGCCAGGGCGCTATCAACGAAGAAGCCTAACGTGGCAATGCCAAGAATTCCCAAAATGGCTGTCTCGCGCATGATTACTTCCCAACGGTAGAAGAGGAAGGCCAGGAACTGGCCATAGACACGCGGCAGGATTTCGAAGCCATAAAGATTGATGCCGCGAGGACTATCGGGGCGCAGACGAACCTCGTCGCTGAAACGGCCCATCAAGTGGCCGATGATAGCGCCATTGTGAAGCGATAGGGCGACTATGGCCGGCAGCATGGACGGACCCCAGAGTTGCAGGAAAACGTATGCAAGGATGAACTCCGGCGTGGAACGCATGACGACCAGAAACCCATGCCCCACGGTTCGCACCATGGGGCCAAAAAATTTTTCCGATATTAAGGGGAAAAGCGCCAGGGCCAAGATCCCCGTCGCAACGAGGGCAATTTGGGTGAGCAACAATGTCGCAACCATGCCGGGGAGCGCCTGGTCCATGAACAGAGTACCGGCCCATTCGCTTAGATTGCTCCACGTTTGGCTTTCCAAAAACCCACCCCTACGCAAGGGTACGGGGACAATATCGACGGTCAGAAACCTGACAATATTGCTCATATCTATGGCCGCGCCGCTGCCCAGAAGAAACGGCGCGATCAGTACATAAATTCCAACCAGCTTGGGGCGCAACCAAAAGCGCAGCGTCGCGATAAGAATGTAGAAAATGATCATCAACGCAGCGGCTTCCGAATAATTGCCTTCGCTGAAGGCGGTCTCCAGATGAAAGCCCAGGGTCGGCAGCCCGATGAAGCCCAGGACGGCGCTGGAACGCAGGCCGCATTCAAACCGGTAGCTGGTGTAATTCTTGATATGCACCCAAACATCGGGCAAACGGGCGAAGAAAAAGGCGGAGATTATACCGGTTCCCCGCGGTAGGGTCCGTAATGCCGGCAATTGCGCCTCCTCCAAGGTTTCCGCATAAACCTTGGCGCAGATACCCGCATAGGGAATAGCGATGGCCAGCACGCCGGTAAGCGGTGAAAGCCCCAGCATTTGCATGAAAATCAAGGCCCAGAATAGTTCATGGATGGCGCGGACTGAGGCGCAGAACCAGCGGACAGGGCCCAGGTGAAAGATCTGGGAAAGCAAAAACCCGCCGACGGCGCCAAGCGCCACCCCGCTGAGTGCAAACGCGATGGTCTGCAAGATGACCATGCCAAGCCCGGCGACCGCGCTGAAATCCGGCGTTACCATGCCCCATGCCATGCGCCGCATTTCCGACCAGGGGTCCAGCGTGGTGATGGAAATATCAGCGAACGCCAGGCAGACCACTGCCACGGCGACAAAGCCCACACTTGTCTTCACGACTGGTGAGTAGCGTGGCGTCGACCGCGTGGGAATGGCCGAAAACGCCGGCACGCTCAAGCCCTATAAAGAAAATCGAGATCAGACCGCGTCAGGTCGCCGGCCGGAGCATCAAGCGCAATCCCCCCATCCTTGATGCCGATAATCCGGGTAGAAAATTCCAACGCGAGATCCACGTCGTGCATGGCCAGGATAACGGTTTCGAAGGTTGCCGCCAGAGCGGCCATGATGACGCGGGATTGGTGCTGGTCGGTGGCGGAGACCGGTTCATCGCCCAAAACGGCATCCCCGCCCTGTAGAATGGCTCGGCAAATAGCCGTTCGCTGCTGCTGTCCGCCCGAAAGCTCGCCGGCTCGGTCGAACAATTTGTCGCCAAGGCCCAGGCGCTCGGCGATGGGGCGGATGCGCCGGATCTCTTGTTGCCGCGGCCAAACCAGATTTAGGAGATTGTAAGCGGCGGAATGCCGGTGCAGGCTGCCCATGTAGACATTGTGGAAGACGCTCAAACTGCGGACTAGGCCCGATTCTTGCGGGATCAGCGCCGTGTTGCCGTTGTATCGGCTCTGCAGCACGGACAACAAGGTAGATTTACCGGCGCCGCTCTCGCCGACCAGCGCCAGCCGCTCACCGGCAGATACGGTGATGGAGATGCCGCGAAGCACGGCACCCCCATCATAGCCCAGATCTTCATTGTTGAGACGGAATAACACCGCTAGTCGATCAGCTTGATCTGTTTTGCCACATCCAGGATCGGCTGGTAATCGGCATTCTCGGCCGGAATAAAACTCTTTCTTGGAAAAGAGGCAAGCAGGTCGGGATCTTTCATGCCGAGCAGCACCTCCGTGACCCGCTGTTTGAACCCAGGCTTCCAGCGCTCGTCCACATCACCCCGGATCGTCCATTGATAATCCGGGTAGGGCGGCGTTTTCCAGATGACGGAAACCTTGGCCGGGTCGATCTTTCCGGACTTCAAGCCATTCTCCCAGACTTTGAAATTGACCGCGCCCACCTGATATGCACCGGACTGGACAAGGGCGATGGTTTTGGAGTGATTGCCGCTGAAACCCACTTTCATAAATACCTTGTCGGGTGCCATCGCGAAGTTCTGGCGCACGTGGAATTCCGGCATCAGACGGCCCGACGTCGACCCTTTGGAGCCAAAAGTGAACGTCTTGCCTGCTATCCCCTTAGGAAAACTCTGCGCCGGTTTCAGCCCCGTGCTAGCGTGGGCGATAAAATAGGTCACGAAAGATTGATCTTCAAAGCCTTGGGCAATGGCTTGTGAACCGGGCACCAGACTTCGCGCGCGCACGCCGGAAAGACCGCCGAACCATGCCAATTGAACTTGATTATTGCGAAAGGCCGTGACCGCCGCCGCATAGGATTTCACCGGGACATACTTTATCTCGACGCCCAGTTTTTGGGAGAGATAGGCCGCGACCTTGTTAAACCGTTCCCGCAGGCGGGCCTCATCCTCATCCGGAATCGCGGTAAAGGTAAAGGTTTCAGCGAAAGCACGGGGTGTACCCCCGCCCAGCAGCAATAGCGCGGCGGCAGCACAGAGAAAAAAATTCCTAATAAAGTACAACAATGTTTTACCCTTGAGTTTTAAACTACCGAAATCGGCACAAGGCTGAGAGTAACGTAGTGCGCTAACCGGTGTTCAAAAAAATGAATTTCTGCCATTTAAAAATGGGCCGGCGACATCACCTACATATGGACCAGCAAAGGGTGGTTGTATCTGGCCGTCATCTTGGATTTGTATTCTCGTCGTGTGATTGGCTGGGCCATTAGCAATCGCATGAAGCGCGATCTGGCTCAACACTTAGCAGATACCGAGACGGGCGGAAATGGCCTTGTTTGAATACATCAACGGCTTCTACAATCCCCGGAGCCGACATTCTACGCTAGACGGCAAAAGCCCTCTCGCGTTCGAAAGGTTGGTCGCCTAAAATGAGATAAGTGACCGGAACTAAAACGCGACAAGAACACAATCCGAAGGCATGCGGTTGTTCCGCTCCCGCCTGTTCAGCCGCATCGTACCCATTGCACGGGATATTGGCATGTGGTCTGACAATGTGCAGGCCGCGTTCGATAAAATGGGTCTTTTGGAATTCTGTGACCCTAACCTGGACGTGGATCTGCTGCTGGACAGCGATGCCGGGGTGGCCGAGGAATGTGACGCGCAAACCCATGTTTCCCAAGTTGCTCAGGCGGCTCAATGAGACACTACCCCGCGGCAATTTCGGGGCTCCGCGTTGGCAGGCATCCAATGCGATCATGGACGGCTGAAAATCCTCCATGTTATGGTATGACCCTGAACCTATCCTGAATTTCCGCGCACGGGTATGGACTTGACTGCATCCAAACGACCTGAACAAACGGCTGGCGCGGCACCGCCCGAACTCAGCCATCGGCTGATGTTGCGGTTGTTGCAGAATTATGTCCGCCCACATGTCGGCCGGCTGCTTTGGGCGGCCGGGTTCATGGCAATCGTGGCGGGGACCACGGGCCTGAACGCCTGGATGCTGGAGCCAGCCATCGACAAGGTCTTTGTCCAGCGGGATCCGGGCATGCTGATTTTAGTACCGCTGGTTCTGGTGGTGCTCGCCTGTTTGCGGGGCGGAGCAACTTTCATGCAAAGCATATTGATGCACGGGGTAGGCCAACGCATCATCGCCGAAACCCAGGTCAAGATGTACCGGCATCTGATTTCCGCCGATCTATCCTATCTGCAATCGGTCCATTCCGGCCAATTTTTGTCATCTTTTCTTTACGATGCTGGTTTGTTGCAGGAAGCGGTAGGCCGGGCCCTTACCGGCATTGCCAAGGATGCCTTGACGGCGCTGGCCCTGGGCGTTGTGATGTTTATTCAGGATTGGCGACTAGCCCTGATCGTGGTGTTGGTCTTTCCCCTAGTCGGTGTCGCCATCCGCAACTTGGGCAAGCGTATGCGCAAAGTGTCCACAGCCACCCAGGAGGAAACCGGAAAGCTGACCAGCCACCTTAGCGAAATCCTGGAAGGGGTGCGCCTGGTCAAGGCCTATGGCATGGAGGCGGGCGAGACCGAACGGATGAGGGTCCGTATAGAACAGCGCCTAAAAGAAATTATGCGCGGCATCCGCACCCACTCGGCCGCCGTGCCTCTGATAGATGCGTTGGGCGGTGTCGCCGTCGCCCTGGCCATATCGTATGGCGGCTGGCGGGCCCAGGAAGGCCTCCTGTCCCTAGGTGAATTCATGTCATTTCTAGCCGCGTTGTTGATGGCCTACCAGCCCCTGAAGGGACTAGCCAGCCTGAACACGGCGCTACAAGCGGGTCTGGCCGCAGCGCAGCGGATTTTCGCGGTTCTGGATGTGGCACCGACTATCAACGATAAACCTGATGCCAAGGCGCTAGCCGTAGATCAAGGCGTCATTACTTACCGGGATGTGAGGTTTTCCTATGACGACGAGGCGGCCGCGCTGCACGGGGTCAGC
>CAUZBE010000237.1:0-5470 GCA_963577885.1 Alphaproteobacteria bacterium | reverse complement strand
CTCAAGTGATTCGTGGGCCTTGGGATGCGGCGGAAGTTGTTTCCGACGGCGCCGGGTTGATTTATCATTTGCGGCGCAGGTCTGCATGGATGGCCTGCTGTGCGGAGGGTGACTGGTATGGATTTTAGTTTTAGCGCAGAAAACAAACGCTTTCGCGCCGAGGTCAGGGAATTCATTGCCGAACATGTATCCCCTGAGATCGTGCAGGAGATGCATGCGGCGGCCGCGGGCGCGGGTATAGGCCCCCTGACCGGCGAGCTGATCCGCAAGATTGGCGACCGGGGCTGGATCGGCATGAGCTGGCCCGAGGAGTATGGCGGGCGCAACGCTGATATCATTGATCAGTATATTTTTGAGGAAGAGCTGGCACGCGCCCGGGTGCCGCTCAATCTTGGCAACTTCATCGAACAGGCCCCGGCGATCATGCAGGCGGGGACCGAGGCCCAGAAAAAATACTTCCTGCCCCATCTGATACGGGGAGAAGTTACCTTCGCGCTTGGTTATTCCGAACCCAGCGGCGGCACCGATTTGGCTTCGCTAAAAACTCGGGCGGTGGAGGATGAAGATGGCTTCCTCATTAATGGCCAGAAAGTCTTCACCACACGGGCGGAAAGCTCGTCCCATATCTATCTGATGGCGCGCACCGACCCTGATGCCCCGAAACATGAAGGCATCTCTATTTTTCTAGTGCCCATGGATACCCCTGGTATTACCGTTCGGCCCCTTTGGACCCTGCCGGGGGGGCGCACCAACGAGGTCTTCTTCGAAGATGTCCGGGTGCCTAAGGATACCTTGCTTGGCCAGAAGAACCACGGCTGGAATATCGGCGCCTCCGCCCTTAACCTGGGCCGGGCAGGCGCCCGGCGCTATTGTGTTTATGTCTCGCCATTTGAGGATCTGTTGGCCTATCTGCGCGACGATGAAATGGGGCGGGAGATCGCCGCCGACCCGGTCGTGCAGGACAAAGTCGCGGAGCTGTATTGCGAGGCCCGGGTGGCGCGGTTGTTCACCATGCGCAGCCTTTCCATGGTCGGGCGCGGCATCAACCCGCCCTACGAAATTTCCTCGGAAAAAGTTTGGGGGCCGGAGTTTCAGGTCAGGACCACCGAGGCGGCAAGCCAAATTCTTGGCGACTATCATCAACTTTGGGAAGGTGAGGCGGCGCCCAACGGCGGCAGCTTTCCCCGGCAATTCGTGAACGCCATGGTCTCCACCTTCGGCCATGGCAGTACCCAGGTCATGCGTACCGCAATCGCCCGTCGGGGCCTGGGCCTGCCAAGGGATTAAGACGGGCAACGGGAATAGAGCATGGACGTCTTGTTGAACGAAGAGGAAGAAATGATCCGGGATTCGGTCCGGCGGTTTTTCGAAACCGAATGCGGCACGGACCGAGTGCGCGGCATCGAAGACGGCGATCAGCGGTCCGACCCGGTACTCTGGCGGCAATTGGCCGAACTGGGGTGGCTCGGACTGGCGTTACCCGCCGTCAATGGTGGCAGCGAGGCGCCGTTCACGCAGTTAGGACTGTTGTTCGAGGAAGCTGGCCGGGCCCTAGCGCCGGTGCCCCTGTACCCGCACAACGTCGCCGCTCTTGCCCTTGCCGAGGCGGTTGATCGCGGCGATTGTGGCCCGTTGGCTGAAACGCTGCTCACCGACGCCTGTCTTGGCACCTGCCTGCTCACCTGGGCCTGGAGCGAACGGCTGCCCGATATTAGCCCGGGCGCGGTTGCCCTTGGCGCGGTGCCCGATGGCAACGGCTGGCGCCTGAACGGTTCGAAACGATTTGTCGAGGCGTTTGAATTGGCCGATTACTGCCTTCTCGCCGTCCGCACCGATACGGGCGGAACGTCCAGCGACGGCATTACCATGCTGCTGGTGGAGACCAAGGCCGAGGGAGTGTCGTGGACGGCCCAGCTGTCTCTGGCCGGCGATTTTCATGCGGAGGTCCGCTTCGATAACGTCTATGTGGAAGGCGATGCGCTGGTCGGACGCGTGAACGAAGGATGGGCCTTGGCCCAACCCATGCTACAACGCGCCATAGTGCTGAATTGCGCGATGATCGTGGGTGCTACACGCCGCGCCGCCGAACGCGCTTTCGACTATGCCACGGAGCGGGTGGCGTTCGGCCATCCCATAGGCTCGTTTCAGGCGATCCAGCACACCTGCGCGGATATGATTACCTGGATTGACGGCGCCGAGCTGTTGACCCGGGAAGCCGCCTGGCATATTGCGCAGGGCATGGACGCGGCCCTGTCCGCGGCCGCCGCCAAGGCGTTCACCAACGAACGCTGTCAGGCGGTATTGCGCGAGGCCAATCAGATCCACGGCGGCTATGCGCAAGTGAAGGAATACGACCAACAGCTCTGGTACCGTCGCGCCGCCGCCTGGAGCATGCGCCTGGGCACCTCGATTGAACATCGGCGCACCATTGCCCACGCACTCGGGCTGTAGACGAAGCAGTTTGAGTTTCTTGGAGATCCGGCGCCAGTTGGAAATAGTTTATACCACGCCGCGGGCGCGAAGGTCATCGATCCTGGCTTGATCGTAACCTATATCCGCCAGGATTTCGTCTGTGTTACCGCCTAGTTCCGGGGTAGCCATGCGAATTTCGGCCGGCTGCGGTGTGCGTTCTAGATGCACCGGCTGGCCGACTACATTGACCGTGCCTTTCACCGGATGGTGCATGGGCTGGGCAATACCCAGATGCTGCACCTGGGGTTCGGCGAAGGTCTGGTCGATGCTGTTGATGGGGCCGCAGGGCACGCCCGCCTCGCTGAGAGATTCTATCCAATCCTGGCTGCTACGCTTGGCCATGATGTCGCCGATGACCAAATTTAATTGCGCCCGGTTCTGCGAACGCAATTTGGGCGAGATGTAGTCGGGATGTTCGGCTAGTTCCCCAGCCCCTGCAACTTCGAGAAAACGGGTCCAGAGGCGGCCGCCGGCAGCGGCGATGTTGACCATGCCGTCGGCGGTTTTAAAGGCGCCCATGGGGATACCCGTCGGGTGATCGTTGCCGGCCTGTCCGGGCACATCCTGGTCGATCAACCAGCGCGCGGCTTGAAAATCTAGCATGGAAATCTGCGCTTCCAGTAACGAGGTATGAACCCATTGGCCCTCGCCCGACTGGCTCCTCTCGATCAGGGCCAGCAGGATACCCTGGGCCAGATACATCCCTGCGGTCAGATCAGCGATGGGAATGCCCACCCGTACGGGGCCTTGTCCCGGCAGGCCAGTTATGGACATCAAGCCACCCATGCCCTGGGCGATCTGATCCACCCCAGCCCGCTTGGCGATAGGCCCGGTCTGCCCGAAGCCCGAGATGGAGCCATAGATGATGCGCGGATTGATGGCCCGCACGCTTTCATAATCGACGCCAAGGCGATGCTTCACCTCGGCCCGGAAATTCTCGACGATGACGTCGGCATCCTTAGCCAGGGCCATGAAAATCTCAAGCCCCTCGGGCTTTTTCAGGTTCAAGCTCAGGGCCCGTTTGTTGCGGTGCAGGTTCAGGAAATCCGGGCCATGCCGGGCGCCGCCCAAACCTTCCTCCTTGTTCGCTGGGACCTCGATCTTGATGGCATTCGCGCCCCAATCCGCCAATTGGCGCACGGCGGTGGGTCCAGCCCGGGCGTGGGTCAGATCAAGGACGTTGATACCAGCCAGAGGCAGTTTGCTTTCGGTCATCGGGACTTCCTCATATTTGCGTCGATTATCATGCATCGCACCATTATGCCTCGAAACCCAGTAATCCGGGTAGCGCCGTCATGCTATCGAAGACCTGGGCCCCTTCGTCCGCCAGTTGCCGGGCGAAACCACTGCCCGCATAACCTAGTACGGACATGCCGGCGGCTCGCGCCGCGCGGGCGCCGTAAAAGCTGTCTTCGATGACCACGCAATTCTTTGCGCCCACACCCATCTGCCGTGCTGCGAACAGAAACAGATCGGGAAATGGTTTGCCACGGGCGACCTGCTGGGCCGAATAGACCTTGTCGCCAAACAATTGGGCCAATCCGGTTTGGCTCAACGATAGGGCGATCTTGTCCTGTTCCGAGGACGAGGCGACACAGCGCGGCAGCGGGATCGCCTCTATCGCCGCGCGGATACCGGGAATGGGCTGTAATTCTTCCCGAAAAGCCTGATAGGTTTTCGTTTGAACGGTTGCAAAAAAATCGTCGGGCAGCGTCCCGCCGTGCAATTCCTCGGCCAGCTTAAAACAGCTGGGCAACGCCAAGCCCACCATCTCGGCCACGCAAGTTTCATATGAGATAGGAAAGCCAGCCGCCTGAAAACAGCCCGCCAGAATACGACAGGCTAAAGGTTCGCTGTCGACCAGCACCCCGTCGCAATCAAAGATTACCAACTCATGAGTTGCTGGCGTCATGGGCGGCCCTATTTTACCTGAACAGATTTTCGCCCTTAATGTCGCTATACATCGCGGCAACCTGCTCGCCGTAACCGTTGTAGGGCAGGGTCGGTACACGTTTGTTGGTGCCTAAAATGCGCTCGCTGGCCTGGCTCCACCGCGGATGGGAGACTTCCGGATTAACGTTGGCCCAGAAGCCATATTCGGCAGATTGAATTTGCTCCCAAAAGGTCGTCGGACGCTTGTCGGTAAATTTAAAACTAACGATGGATTTGACTGATTTAAAGCCGTATTTCCAAGGCACTGCCAGGCGCAGGGGGGCACCGAATTGTTTGGCCAGGGGCTTGCCGTAAATGCCAGTGACCATGAAGGCCAGTTCGTTGGTGGCCTCCGCAATGGTTAGCCCTTCCGTATAGGGCCACGGGTACCAGACCTGTTTTTGCCCGCTGGCCATTTTCGGATTAAGGAACGTTTGCATCACCACATATTTCGCCGACGATAGCGGCTTGGCGTATTTTACCAGTTCCGACATGGCGAAACCGGACCAGGGCACGGCCATCGACCAGGCCTCGACACAGCGCAAACGGTACAGGCGCTCTTCCAACGGCATGGCTCGGATTAGGGTATCGATATCGACCTGGCGTTCCTTTTCCACCATGCCCTCGAAGGACACAGTCCAGGGTCGGGTCTTGAGAGAACGGGCTTGCATGGCAATGCGTTTGTGAGAGCCGAATTCATAAAAATTGTTGTATGCTGCCGCATCGGACTCCTTTGTCACCGGGCGGTCCAGAACGTAGTTCTTATTGCGCTGGGCCGGGTACAGATCCGCCGTGGGATCGGCCTCCTCGGCGGCAAACGCGCTGCCACCGATCAGGGCCGCTGCACCAGCGGTCAGGGCGGCCATAAAGTGCCGCCGATTGAGAAATACATGCTCCGGCGTCGCCTCGCGTTCCGGCATCTGCCAAGACTGTGGTGAATTTATCAACATAAAAATTCCCTGCCCGTGTTTGCTATTCACTTGTCCGAATTTCATTTAGGACGAACGAGACCTTGACCGATCCCAGGCTGCCGTAGTCCGCTTCGACAACGTCACTTTTTTTCGCC
>CAUZBE010000236.1:0-5497 GCA_963577885.1 Alphaproteobacteria bacterium | reverse complement strand
CGGCCCGCGCCAAAGAGCTATTTTCAACCGACCCTACCTCGATCAGGCGGTAGGCCAGACGGGGGCCATAACAGATCGCCCGGTTGCCCGGCATGGTCCAGGGCGTGGTGGTCCAAATCACGATGGTGGCGTTGGCCAAGCGTTCGTCACTGCTGGCAACGACCGGGAACCGCACATGAATCGTGGTCGAGGTATGGTCGTGATACTCCACTTCGGCCTCAGCCAAGGCGGTTTTTTCTACCACCGACCACATCACCGGTTTCGAGCCACGGTACAGCGCGCCATTCATGAGGAATTTTAGGCACTCGGCAACGATCTGCGCCTCCGCCTCGAAGGCCATGGTGGTATAGGGGTTTTTCCAATTACCGATGACGCCCAGGCGTTTGAACTCGTCCATTTGCACCGCAATCCACTTGTCGGCGAAGGTGCGGCATTCCTTGCGGAATTCATCGATCGGGACATCGTCCTTGTCCTTGCCCGCCTTGCGGTAGCGTTCCTCAATCTGCCATTCTATGGGCAGGCCGTGGCAGTCCCAGCCGGGAACATAATTCGCATCCTTACCCAGCATTTGCTGCGAGCGGTTGATGATGTCCTTGAGAATTTTGTTCAGGGCATGGCCAATATGGATGTTGCCGTTGGCATAGGGCGGACCATCATGGAGGATGAATTTTTCCCGGCCCTTGGCATCCGCCCGCTGGCGTTCAAATAGATCAATCTTGTCCCAATGAGCCAGCAACTCTGGCTCCAGCTTAGGCAGCCCGCCGCGCATAGGAAAATCCGTCTGCGGCAAAAACAATGTTGCTTTGTAATCAGTCGTCTTAACGTCGGTCATGGGGTTAGGTCCCCGAATTTGAGAAATGGAATTTTCTGAAGCACCGGTCGAATTCAACGGCGACACAGCGCGCGAAACAGGCCGCCGAAATCATTCCCGGCCCTAATTTGGGGCCGGGCCGATAATTCGTATTATTCGTCCCATTTGGGGATTATGGAGCGCGGTCATGAACATCGCCGCTATTTAGCAGGGGCCATAGCGGCTGTCCATAGAGACCGCCAAGCCTAGGCGCCTAATTCCCGGCCCCTTTGCTCGGCGGCCCGGACCGCGGCCATCAGCAACGATTGCAATCCGCCCTCCGCCATCAGGATCTCCAGGGCCGCCTGGGTGGTGCCGCCCGGTGAGGTCACATTGATGCGCAACTGGGCCGCATCATCCTCGGACTGGCGGGCCAGTTCACCGGAGCCGGCAACGGTCTGCAGCGCCAGGCGGGCCGACAGATCCGGCGCCAAGCCGACCGCGACCCCCGCCTGGGCCAAGCATTCGATTAGATGGAAGACATAGGCCGGGCCGCTACCGCTGACCGCCGTCACCGCGTCCATCAACCCTTCGTCGGATAGCCAGGCCGTATCGCCCACCGCCGCCAGCAAGCCGCCGCACAACTGCCGCTGGCCCGCGCTGGCCTGGCTGTTGGCGCACAGCACCGATATACCTCGCCGCACCGCCGCCGGCGTATTTGGCATGACCCGCACGACAGCTGCGCCGGGACCAAGGTTGGCTTCAAAAAAACGTATCGGGGTGCCCGCCGCGATGGAGAGAAAAACCGCGCCACCGGCAACAAAGCGGGCATAACCCGGTACCACCGCGCCCATCACCTGAGGCTTGACCGCGAAGATCACCACCGACGGGGTGAAAGCCGCCGGGATATCGCCGGTGTCTGCCAGCACGGTAACGCCCGTGGGCACGGCGCTGCGATCGGCGTCCAGGGCCGGCTCCACCACCATTATGTGCCTGGGGGCGATACCTTGGTCTAACCAGCCGCCCAACAGGGCGCCGCCCATCTTGCCGCAACCGACCAACAGCAAGGCGTCGGAAAATATTGCGCCTTCGGCCATGCCCTAGGCCTCTCCCATGGTTTCTAGCATTGCGGCGGCGATGGCTTCCCCCGGCGCCTTGCCGCCCCAGATGACAAACTGAAAGGCCGGGTAAAAGCGTTCGCATTCGGTAATCGCGATCTCGATTAATTCTTCCATTTGGCTGGCATGCATGCCGGTCCCGCCACGGGTAAGAACGGCATGGCGGAACATGGGCACGCCATCCTCAATCCATAGATCAAAATGGCCCAGCCACATGCGTTCGTTCACCATGGCGAGGAGGCTATGCACATCGCTCTGCCGTTTGTCGGGCACCCGCATATCGTAAGCGGAGGCCAGTTGCAGCCCGCCCTGGGCGGAATTGAAGGCAAATCCCAGATGGTAATCGCACCAGGTGCCGGCGACGGTGACTGATAATTCTTCGTCGCAATTGCGTTCAAACGGCCATTGATTGGCGGCCACGATATCTTCGACCAGATCCAGAGGATTATCAATGGCCGCGCTGAAACCCTCGGCGCTCATATTCATAGAAAAAACCCCTGGCTTACACGGGCGAGGATTGGAGCACAGCGGACGCAGACCGGAAGATGGTCTCCCGTAAAATAGAACGTGGTCACAGGAAAGAACACAATTTTTCCCCACATATTGTAGCATCGACGCACAAATACACTATGTACAGTAATCTCGCAGATGGACTTTAGTCGCGCAAGCGAACTCTCGATCACCTGTGCCTAAGTGACGAACTTAAGGAAAGGTTAGATATTTTTTTGCAGTTTTCATGGGTGTTTATGTTTTTATGGCGGGCTTCGCGGCAGCCTTGGTGGTGCTCTTGCGGCGTGCGGCGGCGGCGGTTGGCGGCTTGCCCGTGGCATTGCCGGTCTGAATCACCCCTTCCAAAACCCCTAGGCGTTTGCCCAGCGCCTCGTTCTCCATTCGCGCCTTAGCCGCCATCGCCTTGACCGCATCAAATTCATCGCGCGGCACCAGGTCCATTTTATCCAACAGCCGCTCCAGCCGATGGCTAAATAAAGTCTCGGCCTCGCGCCCGGCGCCCTGCACCAGACCGGCCGCGGAGGTAGCAAGGCGCGAGATATCGTCCAATATGCGGCGATTTACAGACATGATCGTTGGCTCCAATAGAACACAAAGGCGCGGTAGGCCACTATGGCGGGAGCGAACATCGCAGGCAAGCCCGGCTCGATTATCGGAGTAACTTTCAACAATCGGAGACTCGGCAAAAGGGACCCGACCTAGAAGCCTAGGAATTTCGGTTCAATCTACCTGTTTATCCATGAAGACCGGGGTGTTGATGATCTTCAAGGTCGCCAAAAAGGTGGAGAGGACCTGGCTGCGGTTACCTTATTGACCTAAATAATAAAAAAAATTCAATATCAGAAACGCCGATAAAACCGCTGCCAAGATAGTAACCATCAAGGGTATTTGCCCCCGCATTATGCCGAGGGAAGATAGAGAAAAAACATTACTCGATGGCAGGTGTGCGGTTGTTGAATTTGTTCGTAAATAGGGTAGCCGTGATGAAAGTATCCTTTGTTGCTAGGCCAAAGCCATTACGAGGTTTGGTTGATCTAATTTTCTGCCACTATCAATGGTTGCTTGTTGATTTATTTCCTCTATTGAGCACCATCCACACCCCTTACGGTCGTCGAAAAAAGCGTGCACTTCGGGTTTTATTTTGCAACGAATTAGCTTGCCACTTGACGGATCGGCGTATTCCTTAAGAATTTGGCAGCGGTTGGGCGCGTCGAGTATTCAAAGGCCTTATTAAACATCTTTCAAATATCATCTGCGAAACTCTCGTGGCCGCTTTGTTTTGCGGAGAACACCTAGACAAATCATTTAGTCCGACAGCATAGTAATCCGCATCAATTATTTCCTGAATTGTACCGCCATTTACGCCCTACGGCAGACGGGCCTGAAAAGGGTGAAGACCGTTATTTAACGACCTAAAAATGATCACCTCTAGGGCAAAGAGATCCTGAATTTCACCCAATCCATCCGGTTTGTTCTTAAAATGTTCACGATCTATATATCCAAGGGTAAACTGGTTAGCACCAAACCTTCACCGCATTCCCCATTGATACTAAAGCCTTCTCTATCGACTATAGTAATTGACATTTTTTTCAAGATGAAGCCGGCAGTTTACCGCCTCTAAGTCTGTGATGTAATGACCGTACTCATGCAGTGCAGCGACGTTAACAGTTAGATTATAGGCAGCTAAAAACAGGTTACATAAAATTCTTTGAGTCCAGACACCTTACGCGTATTGTTAAAGCATACGTTCAAGAGAGCATGACCCTTCAAAATCAATTTCCGGCATTGCAAAGCCCAAAAAAAACACGGCCCTGACCCGTCTCTGTGGTTGAACTTAGCCACGCCAGTTGCTAAAAAAAATTGTACTGTGATTTAGATGCTATAAATTTGGGAGGTCTCTTCAACATGGCTTCAAGTTTGGGAGCATATTGTTCTCGATCCCGGTCAATTTTATAGCGCTTAAGGACCTGGTCTAGAATTTCTGGCAGTCTGTGGATATCGCCTACGCCGCCGCTAGAAAAGCGTCGTCCCACTTTTACGGGACGGTGAGTTGAAGACTAATAATTGCGCAGATATACATTTTGCATCTGACTCATCTCTACGGCGGCACCCTAATTGTCCATAGGAGAGTTTTATCATCACCCGTAATTTTTCGGACACCGTCCGCAGACAACGTACAAGTAACTCCGGCCTCTCCAGTTTTTTGTCGTTATCATTCAATAATTTAACGACGGGTTTCACGAAATTGGTAAACTCTGGTAATGCACACTCTTTTGACATAGCCATTGGCGTTACACCATCAGTCATTACGAGAATAGTGTCCGAATATTTCTTAATAAATGGAGCATTTTTGAGATGGATCGCCCAGTCGTCTATTGTCAAAAAAAATGTTCCATTTGCATACTCAGCATTCTGCGGTTTTGAGACAGTCACCTCTTCATTGTTATCGGAGTTGAAAGGCGGGTCTGGGCAATCCGCCTTGCGGCCGAGCTGTGCGCCGGCTATATCGGAGGCATGATAGCGAGCGCGCCGTTAGCCAGCCTGACCTTTCCCCAGATCGATCCAGTGTTATTGCAATTGGGCCCCTTTGCCGTGCGCTGGTATGCCCTGGCCTATATCGCGGGGCTGTTGCTGGGCTGGCACTATATGCTTCGCCTAAACGCCCGGCGCGGCCATTTGACCACATCGGAAGTGATTAGTGATCTGCTGACCTGGGCGATCGTGGGCGTCATCCTGGGCGGGCGCCTGGGCTATGTACTATTCTATAATCTGCCCTATTACAGCGCCAATCCGCTACAGGCCTTCGCGGTCTGGCAGGGTGGTATGTCGTTTCACGGCGGCCTGCTGGGTGTGACCGCGGCCATGATCTGGTTCGCCCAGCGGCGAAGGCTGGAACTGCTATACCTGAGCGACCTGGTATCCTGCGCCGCGCCTCTGGGCCTATTTTTTGGCCGTATTGCCAATTTCATTAATGGCGAATTGTATGGCCGCACCGCCGATCTGCCCTGGGCCGTGATTTTTCCCCATGGTGGCCCCCTGCCCCGCCATCCCAGCCAGCTGTACGAAGCGGCCCTGGAAG
>CAUZBE010000235.1:0-5498 GCA_963577885.1 Alphaproteobacteria bacterium | reverse complement strand
GCCATCGCGGGCGTTATGCCCGCATGGTGCCTAACATCGCGGAGCGCGGGGCGCATGCCCGAATGGCTTATGGACGCCATCGAATGACCCTGTATAGTTCACGTGTGAGCTTGCATCATTTGCGGGATAGAAGTTGCCCGGTCGAGATATGAGCCAACCCGGATATAAGTTTAGTTAAAGCGGATGGGGGGTGTTGGGTGACCATGGATAATGCAGAGAACTCACCGGCGCCCTTCACCGTGTTCGGACCGGCCAGACAGTCCGCGCCGGTCGTCTTCGCCTCGCCCCATAGCGGCCAATACTACCCCGACGATCTGATGGCCTCGACCACACTGCCAGAGTTGTTGCTGCGCCGCACGGCGGATAACTTTGTCGATGAATTGTTCGCCGCCGCGTCTGACCACGGCGCGCCCTTGATCGGTGCCACATACGCCCGCGCCTACCTGGACCTGAACCGGGAGCCGTGGGAACTAGACCCTCAGATGTTCGCCGACGCACTGCCCAGCCATATCAATGCCACCTCGTTGCGGGTGGCGGGCGGCCTAGGCACCATTCCCCGGTTGGCCGCGGACGGGCGCGAAATTTATCACCAAAAATTAGATTTCGCCGAGGTCCGGCAGAGGCTGAACCGGGTATATTTTCCCTATCACCACTCCCTGGTGCGGATGATTGACGATACCCAATTGGCGTTTGGCCACTGCCTGTTGATCGATTGTCATTCCATGCCCTCGATCAGCGGCCTGGGACCGGGCCACGGCAAGGGAGGTGGTGGCGACCAGCGGGCCGATATCGTACTGGGGGACCGCTTTGGCAGCACCTGCGCCCCGGAATTAACCGATTGTGTGCATCGCATTTTGTCCAGCCGCGGACTGCGGGTGCAGCGCAACAACCCTTACGCGGGGGGTTTTACCACCTATCATTATGGCCGCCCCGGGGCCGGCGTCCACGTTCTGCAGATTGAGATCAATCGGCGCCTGTACATGGACGAGGTACAGGTCGCGCGTACGCCGGGCATGGAACGCATCCGTCAGGCCATGTCAGCGGTAATCGCGGCTGTCTGCGGTCTGCCCGCAGCTTACTTCGAAACCCAGGACGCCGCCGCCGAGTAATCAAACTGGCATGCTTCCTGCTACTCCGTATATGACGAAGATCACGGGGGCACGACTGGATCATGGTGGATTGGCGCAGCCTGGTGTTGCTGGCTGCACTGGTTTGGATCCTGGAGTGGGTCGTCGCCACGCCCCCCGCCATGGCGCGCGGCGCGCCGCAAATAGTGGAAAATGAACAAAAACCTTTGTTTGACACGGCTTCCGATAGCCTTGATTGCCGCCGCATGGTGCGCGCAGCCGGGATACGCTACCGCATTCCATCAGAGATTTTGGCGGCTTTTCCCTGGCCGATCCCGCTACTGAATAGCCGCGCAGCAGGCATTTGTTGCCTGGCCCTGGACAGTCATGCCCAGGGCGGGGGTCAGCATTTTCCTAACCAGGCGACGGCGGTGGGGGCCACGCGGGACCTGTTGGCCCAGGGCGTACGCAACATTGACATGGGCTAAATGCAGGTGAACCTGCATTACCACCCGGAGGCCTTCGCTGATCTGGACGAAGCCCTAAGCCCCACCGCCAAAATCGATTATGCGGCGCGTTTGTTGCGACAGTTGTATGTGCGGCATCGATCTTAGAACCAGGCGGTGGCCCATTACCATTCCGCCACCAAGGCATTGAACAGGCCCTACAGCCGCAAGGTCATGCGCCTATGGCACAAGGAGCAGCGCTGGGCCAATATTGAATGCCGGCGCCGGACACAGGCCACTCTTGAACGGCGCCCGAGCGCCCGTGGGCGCGAGGTCGCTGCCGACTGGCGTCGCGTCAGCGCCGGGCCGGTTCGGGCACGTTAGAGACCGCATTAGGTAATTTCGTCGATCTGCTCGATGGTTAAATTACCCGGTACCACCGTGACAGGTACCCGCATATTCGCCGACATGAGGCCGGCCAGGGCGCTCACCAGGGGGCCGGGGCCGTCTTTCTCGGCCGACGCCCCTAGCACCAGTAGGCGGATTTCCGGCTCGACCTCCAGCAGGGCGATTACTTCGTCTTCCTTGCGGCCTTCGCGAATGGCGAATTCCGGCATGATACCCGACCATTGGCTAACCTCGTCGGCCAAGGTGTGCAGGACCTTCTCGGCCGCTTCCCGCGCTTCTTCGCGCATTAGGTTTTCCACCGCCACCCAATGCTGGAAGTCTGCCGGTTCGATAACGTACAGCAAGACCACGCCGCCACCCGTGCGCGCCGCCCGGCGAAAGGCGAAGCGCAGGGCCAATCGGCATTCCGGGGAATCATCCACCACGCACAGAAACTTTCGGCGCGTCAGAGTACCCTGTTGCAGCTCTTCCATGGTCCCGCCCTTTATTCACCAATATGGTGCCAGTACCGCCGTTGGAGAGCAACCGGAATGCGGCGGCGGTTATTTCAAAAGAATATTGGTGATTTCGCGCAGCTTGGTGCGGGCGCGCAGCAAATAGAAGCCCTGGGCGGCCAAATGGCTGGGCAGGACCTGGGAATCCGGAGCGCCATTCACCACCACGATGGGCGACAATTCCGCCGCTGATTGCAGGCTTTGCAACATCTGAGCCCAGGCGGTGGTCAACTCCCGCTCGCTCAATATATGGGCGAAGTCCAGGCCCAATTCGCGGATGATCAGGAAATACGCATAATTTTGTCCCTTGATACCGTAGAACACATCGTCGGCATAGGTATCGATCAAGTCGCCCGCATGTTCGGTGATGTGGCGGTCCAGATTGGCGGAAGACGCCCCCATGTCCAGGGCAAAACGGTCCAGGGTGGCGAGCAGGTTGTCCCCCCGTTTTTCAAACACCGCCTTGCCGTCCGCCAGGCGCCGGTTGTAGCTCTGCAAGGATCCGGCGGCCTTGCGGTAACGTGCTTCCGAAGTCGTGGTCGGGGCCAATGAGGTGGATAAATCAAAGACCCAGACGTTGCCGGCATATTGCAATTGGCCAGCGGCCTCCTGCAAATCCTCGTCGGTTCGCGAGGTACCCCGGGTGCGGCCGATCTGGTCGGTCAGCTCGAAGGCAAACCGGGCCAGGGCGGAAATAATCCCCTGTTGAAAATTCGGCATGTTATCCAGGGCCGCCGGCGGCAGGAAAAAGGGATCGTTGGCGACCCAGCGGTGCTCGTCCACTTCCCGCAGGATTAAGGCGGCCGCAATGGTCACGGCACGGCTACCGCCCTCGTGCGAGAGGGCGGCAGGCGCCTGGTAGGACGTATCGTCGTCTACGGCGTGGGTGATCAACATGCCGACCGGATAATAAAATAACACCGCGATCAGCACGGCGACGCCAATGCCGCCCGCCGTGCGCCCGCGGACGGCGCGAAAATTCGGCAGCATCTGCCGCGCCTGACCCATCAACCGATCCGTCACCATGCCAATGGTTTCCTGCTTCTGCGCCCGATATCGCGCTGCAAAACGACTATACCGCCTTCACATAAGGAACCTGTGGACGGCGATCAACCGGGCCGGCACCCGTAATCTGAGGTAAAAAATCCGGAAACGGGCAAAGGTGCGGAACATTGTTTGATTTTTCGCCGGCTTTCGATGGCCAGTGGGAATGACAAATCTTTTGCCCCCCGTGGCCATGCCAGTCATCATATACCCACACACGACGGTATCAAGGAATAGGGGGATAATCATGATCAAGGCCATTACCTGCATCAAAAGGAAACCCGGCATGCCGGTAGAGGATTTTCAAGCCTATTGGCGCGGCAAGCATTCGGAAGTGGTCAAGCGCCTGCCCAATATTCGCCGCTATATCCAATCCCACGCATTGCCGGGCGGTTACCGCAAGGGCGAATTGCCCTATGACGGTATCGCGGAAATATGGGTCGACGACGTGGCCGCCCTGCGGGCCATGGCCGGCACGGCGGCCTATGACGCGGTGCAAGCGGATGAGGAGAAATTTATTGATCGGTCGAAAATAGCCCTCATCCTGACCCAAGAGCATGTCATCAAGGACGGCCCTATCCCCGAAGGCGCGGTAAAGAATATAGAATTCGTGCCGCGTAAAACGGGCATGGATATAGAGGCTTTTCAGGCCTATTGGTGCAATGTCCACGGCCCCATCGCGGCCCAGATCGAGGTTATCCGCCGCTATGTGCAAAGCCATACCTTACTGGGAGGGTATCGCAACGGCCGAGTGCCGACGGTAGACGGCTGCGCCATAACCTGGTTCGAGTCCGTGGCCGCCATGCGGCAATCGGCGCAAAGTGAGGCCTATGTCCGCACCCGCAAGGATGAGGCAAATTTCCTGGATACGGACGCGGAGATCCCCTTCATCATCACCACCGAACATGTCATCGTGGCCTGAGTAGCGGAATATTATGCGCAAGGATGTAGAGACGAAACGGCAATTACGAGCCAGAATTTTAGATGCGGCCCGGCTCGAGACGGTGGCGAAGCGGCGCAAGACGGGCCATTGGACCGCGCGGGAACAAATTGACGCCTTCCTAGACCCTGGCAGTTTCGCCGAATATGGCGCCCTGGCCCGGCCCGTGCGTGCCGACATGGAGGGGGCGGACCGATGCCGATTGGGGGTCGACCACACGGCCATAAAAAGGCACCCTATAAAAACCGCCGGGCCGGCCATCCGAGTGCTGTCTTTAGCGCCAGCGACCCCGCTATAATACGAACAATACTGGAGATTGGACTATGCGACCAAACAAGATCAAGCAAATATGGCAAGATGGTAAATGCGTGACCCTGGGTTGGCTTTCCGTGTCCCACGGGTTCACGGCCGAGATCATGGCGCGTCAGGGCTTCGATGCCCTGTGCATCGACTTGCAGCACGGCACCTCGGAAATGAATGACGTCTGGCCCATGTTGCAGGCTATATCGCAGACAGATACGGTTCCCGTCGTGCGCGTCGCATGGAACGAGCCGGCAGCGATTATGAGGGCCTTGGACCTGGGCGCGTATGGCATCATCGTGCCACTGGTCAATACGGCCGCGGAAGCGGCGATGGCGGTGGCTGCGTGCCGCTACCCGCCGGTCGGCATGCGCTCGTCGGGACCTGTGCGCGCCGCGCAATACGGCGGCGCCGACTACCAGGCCAACGCCAACGACGAGATAGTCATGATGGCTATGATTGAGACGAAGGAGGGGCTCACCAACCTCGATACGATCTGCGCCACGCCAGGCCTCGACGCCGTCTACATCGGGCCGGCCGATCTGTCGTTCGCGTTGGGCCTGGAACCGCGCGGCGATAATCCTGACCCAATCCATCTCGCCACCTGCGACAAGATCCTCGAGGCCGCGCATAAGCACGGCATAAAGGCCGTCATGCACTGTGCGAGCGCGGCGTTTGCGGCGGGCGCCGTGAAGCGCGGCTTCGACATGGTGATGATGACGTCCGATCTCGCGTGCATGATCGCCGGCGCACGGCAGCAGCTCGACACGTTCAAGACCGAGACTGCCTGAGGATGTGC
>CAUZBE010000234.1:0-5525 GCA_963577885.1 Alphaproteobacteria bacterium | reverse complement strand
GTCGAGATCAATGCCCCAGGTGATAAAACCCGCCGCCACCGCGGCCTGGGTCATGAAGCCTCCCGAACAACCTACATCCAGAAACCGGCGCCCCTTGGCCCCACCCGCCGTCGCCCCTGCTAACATCCGCACCCGGATGCGAGCCCGGCGCAGTTTAGAGGCTTCCTTGTGAAAATAGCCCCGGGTGCCGCTGCTGTCGGGATTGGAATACAGTTCTGCCAGTTCCGCGTCGCTCAGCATGGGCGAGAGGAAAACGAGGCCACAATCAGCACACCGGCGAAAGCGCCACTCGTCCTGTTCTATCAAGGGCGGGCAATTGGCACCGTCACAGATCTGACAACGGGCATCTTCCTTCGTATTTTGCATGCGCTAGCCATATGTCAAAGCAAGGTGGAAGGCAACGCATACCAATGGTGGAAGAGGGATGACTGGGTTATATTCCGGCAAGCGGTGTCGCTCTAGACCCCGATATTTTTGCCTTTGCGGAAGCTGATGAGCGCGTCCAAAATACAATCGATTGAATCCCGATACAGTTGGTGGGTGGCCATCGCCTCGACCCTGATGATCACGGTTGCCTTTGGTTCCACCTATCTTGTCATAGTGGGCCTGAAACCAATCGCGGCCGAATTCGGCTGGCCCCGGCAGATCCCCTCGGCCGGCTATTCCGCCTCCTTGCTTGGCGCCGGCGTGGGCGGCATTCTCATGGGCTTATGGTCCGACCGCCGGGGCATGGCCGGGCCGGCCGTCACGGGGTCCATATTCGTTGGCCTGGGCCTTATAGCCATTTCGCAAAGCAACTCGGTGATTACCTTTTTGGGCGCGCATTTGTTGATTCTGGGCCTATTGGGTAACGGTGCGATGTTTTCACCCCTGCTGACCAACGTTACCCACTGGTTCGACCGGCGCATGGGTATCGCCGTGGCCATTGTCTCCGGCGGGCAAAGTCTAGCCGGCGCCATCTGGCCGCCAATATTCCGCTATGCGATGGAGCAGTATGGTTGGCGCGATACCATGTTCGCATATGCCCTGGTCTGTTTCGCCGTCCTGATCCCTCTATCCTTGGTCATGCGCCGGCCCAGCCCCCGCATGGTTAGGGGCGGGGCAGCGACGGACAAGGCGGAGCGGGCGGCGCAGTCGGGGCGACGCCAGCCGCTGGTCCTAGGATTGCCGCCCAATACGGCCTTTGCACTGTTATGCATGGCGATGGTGGGCTGCTGCGTGGCCATGTCCATACCCATGGTGCACATTGTCGCTTATTGCAGCGACCTTGGCTTTTCTGCCGCCCGCGGTGCCGAAATGTTGTCGATCTTGTTGTTCAGCGCCTTCCTCTCGCGCCTCGCCTACGGCTGGCTAGCGGATCGCATAGGCGGCTTGAAAACCCTATTGCTGGGCTCGGCCCTGCAGCTTTTGGGCCTGGCCTGTTTCATGTATGTGGATAGCCTGAAGGGTCTCTATCTGGTCTCTATTTTTTATGGCCTGGGCTATGGCGGTATTGTGCCCATGTACGCCATTATCATCCGGCAATTGTTTCCCGATTCTCAGGCCGGCTGGCGCATTGGCGTGATCTTTTTGTTCGGCACCGGCGGCATGGCCCTGGGCGGCTATCTAGGGGGTTTGATTTTCGATCAAACGGCGACCTACCGCCTGGCATTCCTTTCCGGCATCGGCTTCAATCTGTGCAATCTGGTCCTGGTCGGCTTCATGGTGCAGCGCCATGGCAAGCGTGGCGATGGCAGTGGCCAGCTGATCCCGGCGCCCGCGTAATGTGGTGTAGGAAACGGCGGCCAAGGCATCGCCGACGGCTCTGTTCGATATCTGCAACGGGGTCGAGCGGGTTCGCGCTAGGTCCACCGCAAAACGTCCCAGCAATTTTTCCGGCTAGAAAACTAACTGCGGCAACGGCGATCAGGGTCATTACGGCGCTGTGTGGACTCCAAAACGGAATGGACGGAAACAGGGTCATCCCTAGGGCCCAGTATGTATCGAACAAAAAGCTGATACTGGATAACATTGCATTTCTCCTTCAGTAGCCCCGCCGCCTGTCCCTAAGGGAGGCCGGCAGCTTTGCGTCCCGCCGTTTCCGGCGGTTTGCCCTTTCGTGGACGTGCGTTCACGTTCCCCACTTGTGAAATACAGTTTGGCCCAAAATCTCTTACCAAATCATTAGTGAAGTGAGGCGTTTTGATCTGCTAAGCTGGCAGCAACGCAGCTATTTTTAGAGGGGAATATTTATCATGGACGACCTGCCGATCCTGCATGTCCGCCAAATCGAAGCAAACATCATTCAGCCCATTTACGAAGAAATGGTTGCGGAATTGGGCGAGGAACGGGCCCGGGAGATTTTGACCACGGCCATTAACAAGGATGCGGTGCGCCAGGGCGCCGAACTGGCGGCCAGCACCGATCAGCCAAACGATCTGGAAACCTTCGCCACGCTGATGGGCCGCTGGTCCAAGGGCGACGCCCTGACAAAGGAAGAGCTGCATTCCAGCAAGGGTCAGCTTGACTTCAATGTCACTCGCTGCCGCTATGCCGAGACCTATGCGGAAATGGGCCTTTCGCACATTGGTTCCATCCTGTCCTGCGGCCGGGATGGCTCCCTCTGCGAGGGCTATAACCCCAACGTGACTCTGACCCGAACCCAGACCATCATGGGTGGCGCCCCACACTGCGACTTCCGCTTCAAGATGAAAAAGGAAAATTAGTCAATGCGGCAGGCCGGGCGGCGTGTTTTGATTACCGGGGGGGCATCGGGCATCGGGCGGGCCTGTGCCGAGCTGTTTGCGGCCGAGGGCGCGACCCTGGCCCTATTGGACCGCAATGACCACCGCCTGTCAGATTTCGATGCCATCTCCTGCCCGGCCGATGTCACCGATATCACCGCCGTGGAGGCGGCGGTGGCGCGGGCGGTGGCAGGCCTGGGCGGCCTGGATGGCGTGGTCAATTGCGCGGGTAAGGATCAATTGGGCCAACTGACGGCGGTCGCACCCGAAGCGTGGGAAGAGATCATCGCCGTCAACCTGACCGGCGCCGCCAATGTCTGCCGCGCCGCTATTCCCAGCCTGCGGGCAGCTGCGGCGGGAACGATCGTCAATGTCGCCTCTGGCGCCGGCCTATTCCCCCTGGCCGAGCGCACGGCCTATTGTGCCGCGAAGGCCGGTCTGGTGATGTTTTCCAAGGCCCTGGCCATGGAAGTGGCCGACAGCGGCATCCGCGTCAATGCGGTCTGCCCGGGCGCTATTGATACGCCCATGCTGGCCAGTTCCTACCAGGATGCCCCCGACCCAGTGGCGGAAAAAGCCATGATCCAGCGGCGCTATCTGCTGGGCCGCTTTGGCGAAGCCAGCGAGATCGCCGCCGCCATTCTGTTCCTCAGCGGCACGGAGGCATCCTACATCACGGGCACGGCCATGGCGGTGGATGGCGGCCGGACTTTCTATTAGAGCAGTTTCCAGCCCGCACTCATTGGTGCTATCAGTTAGGGGACTGATCGGGCAGTGGACGGCTATTACGGCAATCTTGCGAACAGAGGAACGAGCGTATGAATGACTATGCCATGATCCTTGAGGGTATCAAGGTATTGGATGTGGCCAGCTTTATCGCGGGGCCGGTATCGACCACGATCATGGCCGATTTCGGGGCCGAAGTGATCAAGGTGGAGCCGCCGGGCGGTGATGGCTATCGGCAGATATCAAAGGTGGCCGGCATGCCGCAGTCTGAAGACGCCTATCATTGGATGGTCGATAACCGTTCCAAGCGTGGCCTAAGCCTGGATCTGAACACAGATGGCGGGCGCGAGGTATTATACCGGCTGGTCGCCGGGGCGGACGTATTTGTCACCAATTTCATGCCGTCCGTGCGGGAAAAGCTAGGCCTGCTCTATGACGATCTGGCGCCTCTGAACCCGCGTCTGATATACGGCTCCATGTCCGCTTATGGCGAAACCGGGCCGGAGGCGGGGATGACCGGTTTCGACACCACTGCCTATTGGGCCCGCAGCGGCCTGATGGATCTGGTGCGCCCGGACCCGAATGGCGACCCGGCCCGCTCCATGCCCGGTATGGGCGATCATCCGACCGGAATCGCGCTACTATCGGCCATCCTGCTGGCATTGTACCGGCGGGAACGCACGGGCAAGGGCGGCATGGCCCATACCTCGCTGCTGGCCAACGGCATGTGGTCCAACGCCTATATGGCTCAGGCCGCCCTGTGCGGCGCCGAGGTGCCAATGCGGCCCCGGCGCGAGACGGCTGCAAATGCCCTTTCAAACCACTATCGCACCAAGGATGGCCGCTGGTTCATCCTGACGGCCGCCAATGAGGAAAAGGAATGGAGCCGGTTCCCCGCCGCCGTCGGCCATCCGGAATTGGCCAGCGACCCACGCTTTGCCAGTCAACAGGACCGGCAAAAAAACGCCACCCTGCTAGTGGCCACTCTGGATGAACTCTTTGCCCGGCATGACATGGCCTATTGGCGCCAGGCGTTCGGGGCACACCGGATCACCGTGGGGGAGGTGGCCAAGACCGAGGATATCCGGGACAGTGGGCAGATGCGCGAGGCCGGTATCGTGGTGCCAATGACCAATCCCGGATTGGACGCCGCGTTGACCATCGACAGCCCCGTCTGGATCGAAGGCGCGGCCAAGCAGGCGCCCGGGCCGGCCCCGGAGGTGGGTGAGCATACCCTGGAAATTCTGGCCGAAGCCGGCTACGACCAGGCCGGAATTGACGATCTGCGCGCCCGTGGCGCCCTGGGCCCGAATTCATAGAGGCCCAAATTTTAATTAGGAGGAAACATTGGTAAGGCTAGCTGATCTTGACGAGCCGGAGCGCTCGCACCTAGGCAACATTCCCTGCCACAAATTCGATACCGAGCCCTGGGTCGGCGGACCGCCATTGCAGGAACGGCGGATCGCGATGGTTTCCACCGCCGCCCTGCAACACCGGGACGACACGCCATTTGTGATCGGCGCCGGTGATTACCGAGTCATTTCCGATGATACCCCGGCCAAGGATCTGGTGATGAGCCATATCTCCACCAATTTTGACCGCTCTGGCTTTGAACAGGATCTGAATGTGGTCCTGCCCCTGGACCGCCTGCATGAAATGGCCGAGGCCAGGGAAATTGGCTCCGTGGCCCGCTTTCACTACGCCTTCATGGGTTCCACCGAGCCCCTGCTAATGGAAGACGCAGCCCGTACCATGGCCCGGCATCTGAAGGCGGACGGCGTTGATAGCTGCCTTTTGCTTCCGGTTTGACCCCTTTGCACGCGCGCCGTGGGCGGGCTGGCACATTACTTAGAGGACGAAGGCCTGGCGACGACACAGATAAGCTTGGTCCGGCCGCAGACCGAGAACACGCGGCCGCCGCGGGCCTTATGGGTGCCGTTTGAATTGGGCCGCCCCCTGGGCGCGCCCAGCGATGCGGCCTTTCAAACAAGAGTTCTCCGCGCCGTCCTCGCCTTGCTGGAACGCGACGATGGCCCGGTTATTCTGGACGACTTCCCCGAGGACGCCTCCATTGTC
>CAUZBE010000233.1:0-5558 GCA_963577885.1 Alphaproteobacteria bacterium | reverse complement strand
CAACGCCATGCTTGGGACAGATGGCTCCGAAGATCCAGGCAAAAAAATTTTGCGTTGGTCTTTTAGTGCTCTGGGGCGGGTTCCGCGTCGTGCCCAGCGCCGAGTGAGTTTGGTCTTCTGTCCAACTCTTGGCTTCGTCCCGCTACCAAAGCTCTATCGTGGTGCTGACCGGGAGCCCGGTGCGGACCTCTTCCGGCTCAGAGAGGAAGTTTTTATAAAGGCCCAACAACAAATTCGTTTTGCCCTCGAAGGCTCGGGCGTGCCGTAATCTTACTAAACCCCAGCGCATTTAGCTCACGGCTGACGGTACTTTCGTCTAAAGAAATGCGAAACTCATCAAATATCCAAAGAGCCAAATCCACCAGCCGCATCCGTGCGTCTGCCACCATCGCTAATGTCCGCCAGGGCAAGAAAACAACGGCTCTGCCCGGAACCCTTCGACAACTTGGCCAATCGCGGCAAACCCGGCCCATCAAACTCTTCCCGTAACGCAACCGCTCTACCTATGAAAACCCTCCGCATCAATTCTTCACATTGATTCAGAATTTTGCCGGCTTGGGAATCCCCAAAATGTGCCTTATTCAGCGCAAGCTGCTATAACCTCTATGCAAACATGAAACTCCCGGTCAGGTTCCGCCCATGCCCATCACTGTCCACCCCTCCGGTCGCGCCGCCGGTGCAGAAATTACTGGCTTCAACCTCGCCACCGACCTCAACGACGCAAATTTTGCCGTCATTCAGGACGCTTTGGATGAACACGGCGTCATTTACCTGCGCAACCAGAGACTGACACTGGGTCAGCAAGTCGCCTTTACCGAGCGTTTCGGTGAACCGGACGTGAATTTCAATGCGCTCCGTTTTGGTGTCGATGGCAGCCCGGTCATCTACCGAATCTCCAACATTACGGAGAATGGCAAGGCCATCGGTACCCGCCGCGCCGGCGAGACCTGGCACACCGACATGAGCTATGCCAAGCATCCAGCGTTTGCGACCATGCTCTATGCGGTAGAGGTTCCGACCCTACACGGTATGCCACTCGGTAGCACTGGCTTTGCCAACGCAGCTGCTGCCTACGATGCTCTGCCGCAAAGCATGAAAGACGCCATCGCCAGCCTGAAAGGGGTGTTCGACTTTCGCGGTCGCATGCGTTCCTCCCCTGTCAGTGCGGAGGATATCGCTGCCTATCCGCCGGTCGAGCATCCCATCGTCCGCACCCACCCGCGCACCGGCCGCAAGAGCCTTTACATCGTCCGCGATGATACCACCGACATCGTTGGCAAGGATGCAAGCGATAGCCAAGCCCTAATCGGGGCCCTGGCCGACCACATCATCAAGCCTGAGTTCATCTACCAGCATATCTGGCAACAGGGCGATGTCGTGGTCTGGGACAATTGCACCGTCCAACACCGCGCTGTACAGGACTACGACCTGCCCCAACGCCGGCTATTGTGGCGGACGACGGTGAAGGGTGGGGTGCCCTACTAAACTTATTGGAAAGAGCGTAATAATGGAGGTAACTGTAACCGACAGCACGCCAGAGGTAATGCCTCTCGCTGTTGATCCGGACGAACACCTCATCCAGGTGCCAGCATCAGTTCGAATATAACCGATAATGAACGCGCCGCTTCCGAATCTTGGCGGCGAACATGGGACTGAGCCGGTTCCACCAGAAACACACCGTCTCGTGGCAGATGTCGATGCCACGATCGAACAACAGATCTTCGACCTGCCCCAATGAAAGCGGATAGTGGAAAAACAACATTACCATGAGGCTAATTACCTCGGCAAACTGTTGAAATACCGGAAGGGATTTTGCATCGCTGCAAACTACGGAACTCCCCCACCCACCTCAAGCTGAGTTAGTCTGACAATGCCAATGGGAGAGCTATTCCGAATGTATCGCGGCGGCGGCGATGAACGGTCGCGGCCGGCGCGTTCGAATTTTTCCAGGTTTTCACCACCATCCCCGCGAACGGCCGTCGTACCGAACCGGGCGTGATCCCGGCCCGAAGCGCGCTTAAAATACCGGCGGCCTCCCAGTAGTTCTCG
The DNA here is from genome assembly GCA_963577885.1 of Alphaproteobacteria bacterium. GTDB lineage: Bacteria > Pseudomonadota > Alphaproteobacteria. Next base: position 3,509 of record CAUZBE010000233.1, on the reverse strand, counting down.
GCGGTAAAAAGCTGGTTCCGCCGCCACGGCAACGCGCTCAATTCGCTCGCGATAAGGCCGCTCCCCTCGCGGACGGCAATCACCGGGATGCCCTGATCAAGGGCCGCGAGGGTAGGAAGACCGATGCATCCCTCGGGAATGATCAGGCAGGACACATCCCGGGCCGTCAGCACACCGCTTGCCGCCATGCCGTCAGGGTCGGACACGATACGGGGCGATTGCCCGAGTCCCTTAAGAACACATTGAAAAAAGGACGAGGAAATGGCCTCCGCTGCCATGCGCGGATCGACCCGGCCAGGGTCCTCGTTCAAAATTTCGTGGGCTTCAATCATTGGCGCATGCGCTGACGGCATATTGATGCAGGAGGATACCGCATGGGTCAGCATGGCCTCGACGCCGCCCCAAGGGTTAATCATATCCCCGCCACTGTTGAAGTATTTTTCGTGAATCCCGTCGGGTACGCCAATCACCGATGAAATGGCGACGGCGTCGTAACTATCCGCCGTCTCCCGCAGTAGATCAAACAGCATATGGATGTTCCGGCCCGAACCGATCGCCCTTCCCGACGGCGCGGACGAGGCGGTCAATTCCAACGGCGGGTCAAGCCGGTAGATGCCGGCGCAGTCAAGCCCATAGGTGGCCCGCGCGGCATCGACGGTATTCAAGACAAGATTCTCGATCATCGGATCCGCATGCGCATCGAACACCACCAACACCCGGTTCGCCCGCACAGCCTCCAGCCCGATGGTCCCCATCAGCAGCCGGCACAATACGCTGCCTTCCACGTAATAGGCATTGGCCGGTAATTCATTGATGTCGGAGGCATTCACGACGTTCGGATGGGTGATCAACCGGTCGCAGCACGAGGCTAATAATTGCGCCGCCGGGGTCGCATCACCCGCATGGCCCCCGACCTCGGCGCCGATGCCGGTCGGCACGATATAGGCCGCGTTGAAGGACCCGGCGCTGGGGCCGCTACGCCGCCTGAAGGCAAATATGGACTCGTGGTCTTGCGGCAAGGGATGATCGGAACCAACCAGGCAGCCAATCTCGCAGGTATATGTGTCATCGTCGATCGCGGTAAGCGCCAGCCGCACCGGGATTTCCCCGTCGGAAAACCGAAACGAAACGGCATTTTCGATATGTTGGATTAGTCCATAGTTTCCGGGCACAGCCTGGATGGTGATGGATTTTTCAAGCAACTGCAACGTTGGCGCTCCCCATGATTTGCGCGAATTCGCCGAAACGATCGGCCCTGACTTTGTTCAGGGAACCGTCAAGACCGCGCCGGTAGATTGTCGGTAACGCAACGCCGTTAAACCTGTGCGCCTTGGACATAGTATAGGCTCCCATATTGAGGAACTTGATTTTCGAACCGATCCGTAACGGCCTGTCGAAAGAGTAGTTGCCAAATTCGTCACCCGGTAGGCAGGTGCATCCCGCAAGAATATAGGAATGCAGACCCCCATCCATTTGTCCCAGAATATCGGGTTCGAATTGAAACTCAAAGACCTCCGGCATGTGGTTCACGGAGGTGTCTAGGATAGCGACCAACATATCATCGCTGCGAACTATATCATGGACCGTGGCTTCAACCGTGCCGCTGCGCCGCACGGCTGCGGCGCCGGGTTCGATAAATACCTCCAAACCGAAGCCATCGCGAAAGATCGCGACCGCCTGGTAGAAATCAGAGTGATCGCTGGCCATGTCGAACAGGTAACCACCGCCCAGATTAATCCAGTCGACTTGATGCAACAACATCGGGATTGCGGTTTGGATGTGGCGCGCCGTCGCGAGCAGATCGGCAAAATCGGTACCTTCACAATTGGTGTGAAAATGAAGACCATTGATGCCGTCAAATCTTACTGTATCCGAAACAACAAACTCCGCCAGTTCGTTGATCGAAATGCCCAGTTTCGAGTGCGGCCGACACGGGTCGTATCGGGCATCGCGGACGAAAGACAACTGTGGGTTCAAACGGAGGCCGACACTGGTCCGAGGCGAAACACTGCCACGGAGACGCTCCCATTGAGAAAGCGAGTTCATGGTGAGGTAGTCAATTTTCTCACCGAACGCCTTCAAGGTCTCTGGCTTAATCAATGGGCTCACCAAGTGCGATGAAAGAGCGTCACCGGGATTGTCGCGGGACAATTCACCCACCAGACGAAGTTCAAAGGGTGAGCTGCAGGCGAACCCGTCAACCTGCCGCGCGGCGTATTGCAGCACGGTCGAAAGCGCACTGGCCTTGGGCGAATAGAGAAGTTTGCACGACGCCTGGTCCGCGATCGCGCGTAGCTGCGTCAGGTCACCTTGCAGGATCTTTTCATCGGTCACGAACGCGGGCGTTTCAATTCCATTCGTCACGGTCATGTCTCCCAATTTTACCCCAACATCCCTAGTCCAGAATGACGTGAGGTACAAAATTCGCGTCGCCATCAGTGATTAAGGTCAGGCTTTCCCGAATGGACAGGCCGGCGGGGCGCCCCGCGACCATCCAACACCCCACCAGCGGATACTTTCCATCAAACCGGGGCAATTCATGCAGGGCCTGCACGATGTGACCCTCGGCGCCATAAGGCCCGTCATTATGGGGCAACGCCATACCGTCTCGCACAATCTCGATATTAGCGCCTTGGCGCGATAACAAAGGTTTTCGAACATAGTTGTTCGGCAAGTTATTGACCCCGGGGTCAGCTTCGAAATAGGCCGGCAGCAGATTGGGATGGCCCTCGAATGTCTCCCATAACAGCGGCAATAATCCCTTATTGGATAAGACCGCCTTCCAGGGCGGCTCCAAAAAGTGTACGCCGCTGGAGACCAGATACTGGCCGAACTCCTCCTCCATTATCCATTCCCAGGGGTAGAGTTTCAACAAGGTAGAGATAACTCGGTCCTCAAGGTCGGTAAACTGGCCGGATGCATCAATGCCGATATCCCGCATGGCAAGAACCTGGGTCTCCAGGCCGGCCTCCTGGGCGCATTCTTCCAGATAGCCAACGGTTTCCCGGTCGTCTTCGATATCTCGCAGGCAGGCGAGGTGCAACAGCCCCTCTATGCCCATGCCCCGAAAGGCATCGACGAGATACTCGTGGATGTCGACAGCCTGATCGCAGTTCCTCGGGATTAGACCGGCGGCCCTGGCCTGTTCCAGCCAGACCCATTGAAAAATCGCCGCATCATAAAGGGTCGTCGGAGTATCCGCGTTGTACTCCAACAGCTTAGCCTTGCCCGTCCCGTCATAGGAGAAATCCAGCCGGCCATACAGGTCCTTTTCCCGATGCCGCCAACTGTCCGCGACATAGTTCCAATAGGCCTCGGGAATGCACAATCGTTGATAGACCGTCTCGTCGGTCAGCGATTGGTCCAGCAAATGGAAGCACATAGCCTCAATCTCTGCGGCCGACTGTTCTATATCCACCTCGATTTGACGTAGGGTAAAGTGGTAATAAGCCGTCTCGTCCCAATACGGCACCCCAACGCCGGCGCGGTATTCATAACCGTGCTCCCAA
>CAUZBE010000232.1:0-5578 GCA_963577885.1 Alphaproteobacteria bacterium | reverse complement strand
TGACGCCCTGGCCCGACTGCGTCAGGTCTGGCTTGACCATGTCATCGTGCTGTTTGCCGGCCAGGACCTGGATGACGATCAGCAGATCGCCTTTTCCCGGTGCATCGGCAACCTGGAACTGATTAACATGGCGGCCCTGCAGGTGGACGGCAAACCGGAAGTCTATGCGGCGACAAACCTGGATAGGAACCAGGAATTCCTTCCCTTGGATAACCTTGTCATGCAGACTAATAGGGACAACGCGAAATGGCATTCCGACAGTTCGTTTAAGAAGGCGCCGGCGATGGCCTCGCTGTTACACGCGCGAATTGTGCCACCCGTGGGCGGGGGCACCTGTTTTGCCAACATGGCCGCCGCCTACGACGCCTTGGACGAGGCCATGAAGGAACGCATCGAAGGTTTGATCGGGGTGCATAATTTCTTTTGGTCCCGCCGTGGCCTGGACGAGGACCAGATCGCCTTTACCGAAGCCGAGATGGCCGCCATCCCGCCGGTGCGCCACCCCGTCGCCCGCGTTCATCCCGAAACCGGGCGGAAAGCCATCTATGTCGGCTCCCACACGAAAACGATCGAGGGCATGGCGTTCGACGCGGCCCGGGACTTGATCGAGGCCCTGTTGGCGCACGCAACTCAGCCGGAATTCGTTTATGAGCATCAATGGAGGGTTGGCGATCTTATCCTTTGGGATAACCGTACGGCCCTGCACCGGGGCACGAAATTCGACATGCGCCAGCACAAGCGGCGCCTGCACCGCACCACCATCGCCGGCACCGGCCCAACAATCAGCGAAGATTCTCGAGCGCTTTAAGGCCAATGCCAGGGCGGCAAAGCGATGGCGGTGGGTTGCAACCCGTGTCACCCTAACGGGCTGCCGGGTTGAAGTTGGCGGGGCCATCGCGGTAAACTGCTAAGGCTTTGGCCCATTCTTTCTGGCGATCCCATCTCAACGCAGAGAAATGCAATCGCGCGAGAGCGCACGAATAAGAACAGATACGAACAAAGGAGACACTCAATGGATGTTGGCATGATGATGGTATTCGCTTCCTACGGCTGGGAAGACTGCCCTGATAACCGTGTGTGGGAAGAGGAGATCGGGCTGGCCCGGCTTGCCGCCGACTCTGGATTCGACTGCCTCTGGTCGGCCGAGCATCACTTTAATGATTATTCCTTCGTGCCTGACAACCTCAGCCTCATGACTTATTTGACGGCGATCTGTCCTAACATCGACGTGGGTACCGCGGCCGTTATCCTGCCCTGGCACGATCCGCTGCGGGTCGCTGAGAATGCCGCCGTGCTCGACATGTTGAGCAAGGGCCGGCTTCGCCTGGGTATGGGGCGCGGGCTCGCGCGGCGCGAATTTGAGGCCTTTCGCCTAAGCATGGATGAATCCCGCGGCCGCTTTGACGAGGCGGCGCCGATGATCATTAACGCGTTGAAGACCGGCTTCATTGAAGGCGACGGCGAATATTACAAACAGCCGCGTATCGAGATCCGCCCACGGCCACAAAATTCCTTTGACGGGCGCATCTATGCCGTGGCCTCCAGCGAGGACTCGGTCGACTCCGCCGCCAAGCTTGGCGCCCACATCGTGATGTTTGCCGATCGGCCATGGGAAACGCGGGCGCCGGTGATCCAGCACGGCAAGGATCTCCACCGCAAATATCACGGCAGCGAACCGCCGGAAATCATGCTGACCGAGTTCTGCGTTTGTGGCACCGACCTTGCTGAGACCGAGGAGGAGGCCCGCAAGTACCAGGGTAAGTTTGTCGAGAGCAATTTCCATCACTACGAATTCCTAGGCGAGCACTTCAAGACGGTTAAGGGTTACAACGCCTACCAGGAGAAGGCCGCGATTGCCCGGGAAAAGGGCCTGGACGGGGCCGTGGACGGCTTCATGCAGGCGGCCAGCTGGGGCACGCCGGACAAGATCCTGCGCGGGCTGGAAGATCGCCGCAGGATCGTCGGCGACTTCGAACTCAACATCGCCTTCCGTTTCGGCGGCACTCCCTATGAGGTCGCGGAGCGGGGCCTGAAACTGTTCGCCAAGGAGGTCCTCCCGGTACTAAAAGCATGGGGACCGGAGAAGGCCGCGACGGCAGCCGAGTAAGCCGTAGCCAAGGCCGCTGGACGCATCGAAACAGGGACCGGGGCTCGCTTAATCTGGTCGCAGAGTTATCTGTTCGCCCGCGCATAGTTTTCTAGGAAGCAATTACGCGGGTGGATGACGCTGTGAATTGGGAGCGTGTGCGGGTCTTTTTAGCGTTCCGAATTCCGCGAGGAAATTAGTCATGCAAGAACATTGTTTCCCGGAATTAATTGCGGAAATTGTCGATGCCTTTAATCAAAAGGATTTTGATGCCGTCGCCAATTTCTTTGCCAAAGATGGCGTCTTCCGCACGGCGCGGGGGCCCGCCCCCGGTGCACTTAGCATTGTTGGCCCCGACGCGATCAAGGGATATTTGGCGGTGCGGCATGCCCAATGCCCGGATTGGCAACGGGTTTAGTCAAGGAATTGGTGCGCCAGTGAATACGCGGTCGCGGAGTGGACGGTTTCGGGGACGGGGCCTTCAAACGAACGTTTTGAGTGGTTCGGGTGCGACATCTTCGTATTCGAGACTGGAAAGATAAAGTTGAAAGACGCCTACTGGAAGGGCGAAGCGTAAGAAATTCTAGGGACCCAAATAGCCCTACGCCGATCTCTGCAACCGAACGCAAAAAGAATAGAGGTATGACCTTGCCAATCCGAATTGATCCAACGACGGGGCTGAAAACCTTCAACACGCGCGCCACTAAGGCGAATGATAAGATTACCGGCAAGGGTTACTCGCTGGTCGCCGATGAAGCGCTGACGACGTTGCCGCCACCGCCCGCGGGCGCGGTGTTCAACGCCGAGGAACAAGCGAAATACCGCGAATTCAAAGAGGCGAGGCGGGGCGCGGCTGATTATATGTCCATGGAGGGTACGTTCAGCAAATACCTCGAAGATGTCTACTCGGCCGCTCCCATCGAAAGGGAAACCTTGGCCGACGAGTGTGAAATTCTGGTGGTTGGTGGTGGCTTCGCCGCTCTTCTGCTGTGGCACAAGCTGCAAAAGGCGGGCTATGACAATGTTCGCTTTTGCGAAAAAGGCGGGGACGTCGGCGGCACCTGGTATTGGAACAGATATCCCGGCATCGCCTGTGATGTGGAGGCCTACAGCTATCTGCCACTGCTGGAGGAGATGGGCTACTACCCGACCATGAAATTCGCCTCCGGTTTTGAAATTCTGGAATACTGTCAGGCCATGGCGGAGAAATTTGGTTTCTACGAGCACTGCCTATTTCACACGACGGTGGAAGATACGGTGTGGGATGAAAGCATCGGCCGATGGTCGGTTACGACAGACCGCGGCGATAACATGCGCGCAAGATACGTCGTCCTCGCCAATGGCATCCTGACAACCCCGAAATTGGCCAGAATAGATGGCATGGAAAGCTTCCAGGGCGATGCCTTCCACACCTCGCGATGGGACTACAACGTTGACCTGGCCGGCAAGCGCGTCGGCATTATCGGCACCGGCGCTACGGCAGTGCAGGCTGTTCCCGAACTCGCCAAAATCGTCGAGGAACTTTACGTGTTTCAGCGTACGCCGTCGTCCATCGACGTGCGAGACCAGCGCGAGACCACCCAGGAGGAGATTGAAATCTGGTCTAAAGAGCCGGGCTGGGCACTGGCCAGGCGGGAACGGCTGGCCAAAATTTCCTCGGGTCGGACGGCGCTGAAAGGCAACGACGATTATTTGTCGGGCAAGGTCGATGATTTCAAGGTGCGCAAACAATACGCCACGGAATTGTCACCGGAAGAGCTGATGCAAAAGCAGCTCAACAGCAACTTCCGGATCATGGAACAAATTCGCGCCAGGGTTGACGCCATCGTCAAAGACCCTAAAACCGCCGCCGCCCTGAAACCCTATTACCCTTACGGCTGTAAACGACCCACCTTCCATGACGAGTTTCTGCCGACCTTTAACCTACCCCACGTAACCCTGGTTGATACTTCGCCCCTGGGCGTCAGCCAGATCAACGCCAAAGGCGTCGTACATGACGGCATTGAATATCCGCTGGATGTGTTGATATATGCGACTGGGTTTCAATGGATGGCAACCTCCACCTTCAGCATGATTACTGGGCGGGGCGGGCAAACCCTGTATCAGAAGTGGCAGAAGGAAGGGACGAAAACGTTCCTTGGCCTGCACAGTCACGGCTTTCCCAATTTTTTTATCATGACCGGCCCCCAGGGTGGCGGCGGACAGTTTAATTTCACCCGCGGTATCGAAGCCCATACTGACTATGTTATCTGGATGCTGAATACCCTGCGCGAACGTGGCGCCGGTACCGTGGACATCAAAAAAGAGCCGGAAATCGAATACGCGGAACATTGCCGCGTTGCCGATATTAACACCCGCCCCTTGCGCGATTGCCTGTCTTATTACAACGGCGACGGCGTCGCGGAGCCGGGCAGCCTAGCCTACTATGGGGGACCGCAAAAATGGCATGAACGCCGCGCCGCCGCGCAAGCGTCCCTGGAAGCCTACGTTTTTGACGACGCGCCGGACGACCAGCCACCTGGCGCTATCTCGCGTTAGTCTGATTTTTACCTCAATTTGATGGGACCTGGACGATGACCGCCTATTTGATCGTGCGTGCCGAAGTTGACCCCTCGGTCAAAAGTCAATTCGATACCTGGTACCAGAACGAGCATTTGCCCGACGCGCTCAAGGCCTTTCACGCCGTCACTGCCAAGCGGGGATGGAGTAGCGTTGACCCTCATGTCCATATAGCATTCTACGAATTTCCCGACCTGGACGCCGCCAATACGCTGTTAGATTCTGAGACCATGAAGGGTTTCATCAAGGAGTTTGACCTCCATTGGGTCGGCAAGGTGGTGCGATCAAGAGAACTCGTCGAATTTTCCCAGGCAATCTGAAGGCCAAATTAGATCTGCGACCATCTCCATTTTGCCCAGCGATAGCCGGATTTGGACTAAGTTGCACTGTTAAGAAAGCAACAATAATTGATGTTAAGAACTCGCTCCTGGCCTGCTCTACAGCCCGTCGTTTTGCCTCTGTAGCCTTCCGTGCCTCTAGGGCGAGACGCACCTTTTCTACCTTCAGGTCCGCTTCGGCCAACCGGAAGGCCTTCTTAATCTTAGCATTGCCCTTGATCTGCTTCCTGGTGCCGGCAACCTGTTTCAGGTTTTATTTCCAGAGAATTTTAACTTTCCCATCCACTGGAGTTGCGTAAATTTTGCAACCGCCTATGTCTTCACCCTAGTGCCGGGGGGAAAACTCTCCGCCTCCCCTGCCAAGCCTGCGCCCGTAGTATCACGGGTGTTGCAACGACGAATAGCTTCGGAGGCACTTCGAGCGAGACCACACGCAATTTTACTAGACGTTCCGACGACATAGGCCAATGTACTGTTGCGCCAGCACCCCTCCGGATCGGAGTTTTGGGCAGCTCCGAGGAATGTTTAAAAAATCCCAGCACTTTGCCCCAAGTTTAATCGAATGCTTTAGTTGGAAATCGATACAACAGTTTTC
>CAUZBE010000231.1:0-5597 GCA_963577885.1 Alphaproteobacteria bacterium | reverse complement strand
CAATGACATCATGTGGGCCGTCAACTCAACACCCCGAAAATGTCTCGGCTATCGAACGCCTGCCGAGGCTTTCCTTGAAAACCTCACAATTGCACTTGAGATGTGAATCTAGCCACTATTGAATTTCAATAGGTAACTTAGGCGTAGAAAATACGTGTAAAGCAGATAATGACTTACACAAAATTTACACGCACACTATTTAGGTGATGTATGTGATTGAAAATAAACAATACAAAATCGACGTTGCTATTGAGTGGGAATAAACCGTTACTGGAGAGGATAAACCATGAGCAAGACACCAACACCGAACGTGCGTGACAACATACGCGCCACGGCGCCGAAGCTGATTGAACTGACTGAAAAGGTGATCTACGGTGATGTGTGGGAGCGGGAAGAGCTGTCAAAACGGGACCGCAGCCTGATCACCATCGCCGCGCTGACTGCCATGGGACGGGAGCGGCAGCTGGCAGGCCATCTGGGCCGGGCTCTGGACAACGGTGTCACCCATGACGAGATTATCGAGACCATAACCCACCTGGCCTTCTATTCCGGCTGGCCCACGGCCATGACGGCCGCCGCCATCGCCAAGGACGTATTTGCCGACCGCGAGGATTAGCGCCATGTCAGAATTGCATTACGCCACCGCGATCGAACTGGCGGCCAAGATCAAGGCCCGCGAGATCAGCGCCGTTGAGCTGTTGGATCACTTCCTAGGCCGGGTGGAAAAATATAATCCGCAATTGAATGCCATCATCTGGATGGACGCCGACGGCGCCCGGATCCGCGCCGGGGCGGCGGATGAGGCCCTGGCCAAAGGCGAGGACTGGGGGCCGTTGCATGGCGTGCCCATGACCGTGAAAGAATCCTTCAATCTAGCCGGTAGCCCCACCACCTTTGGCCGGCCGGAAATGGAGGACAACGTCACGGATGGCAATGCGGTGTTGGTGGACCGGCTGCTTGGCGCCGGCGCAGTGATATTTGGCAAGACCAACGTGCCCATCAATTTAGCTGATTGGCAATCTTTTAACAAAATCTATGGCACCACCAACAATCCGTGGGATTTGAACTTGACGCCGGGCGGCTCCTCGGGCGGTTCGGCGGCGGCGCTGGCAGCGGGCTTGACTGGTTTGGAGGCTGGCAGCGACATCGGCGCCTCGATCCGTAATCCGGCGCATTATTGCGGCGTCTTCGGGCACAAGCCGACCTTTGGCATCGTGTCCGGTGAAGGCCAGTCCTTGCCAGGAGTCTTCAACCAAACGGATATCACCGTAGTCGGCCCCCTGGCCCGTAGCGCCGAGGATCTGGCCTTGGCTTTGGATATTGTGGCCGGACCGGACCGGTTCGCTGCGACCGGTTGGCGCCTAGAACTACCGCCGCCACGCAAGACGGTTTTAAAGGATTTCAAGGTTGCGGTGATGTTGAGCGATCCTGCGGCGGAGGTGGAGCAATCCTATCAGGATTGCCTGGCCGGGGTCGCCGATGCCCTGGCCAAGTCCGGTGCCACGGTCAGCGATACCGCGCGGCCGGATATTGATACGGCCCGGGCGATGGAGCTTTATATCATCTTATTGCGGGCCGCTACCTCACGCCGCTCCGAGGCGGACGAAATCGCCTATTTTGAACAGGTTGCCACTGATCCGATTGTTGATCAGAATTCTTATCTTGCCCGCATGGCGCGGGGCGTACTACTGCCGCACCGGGAATGGCTGACCTTGGATAACGAGCGCGCGGCAATGCGCCACGCCTGGGCGGAATTCTTCAAGGAGTGGGATATCCTGCTGTGCCCGGCCGCCACGTCCGCGGCCTGGCCCCATGATCAGGCCGGTGAACGCCACAACCGCACCATCGCCGTGAACGGCAAACAGCAATTAGGCGTCGATCAGATGTTCTGGGCTGGCTACCCCAACATGGTCTTCCTACCTTCCACAGTTGCCCCCGCTGGCCTCAGCCCCGAGGGTCTGCCCCTGGGCCTGCAGGCGGTGGCGGCGGAAGGCGAGGACAAGACGGCGATCGAATTCTGCCGCCTGACCTCGGCTGAGATCTTTGGCTTCCGCCCCCCACTAGGTTATGATTGAACCGATCTGTTGTAGTCACGGCCGCGGCGGCGGCCCGGCCCCGCTGCCGTATAGCCGTGCGCGTAAGCGGAATGGCGTGAACGAAAACTATCTAACGGTGGGTGAACTTGGCTTTGCGTTTCTCCAGGAACGCGTCTCGGCCTTCGTGGTAGTCGGCGCCTTTAAAGCCTTCGGCGCGCAGGCGGCGGGAGGTTTCGGTTTCGTCCGTTGCGCCGCCGCTGATTTCACTGACCATGGTCTTCACGGCACGAATGGTGAACTGCGACAGATCACACAGGTTCTGCGCGAAGTCCTGGGTGCCCTGCTCCAGGTCCTCCGGTTCGAACAGGCGGGTGGCCAGGCCGATGGCCAAGGCCTCTTGCGCCTCGATCACCTTGGCCCCCATCAACATCTCCTTGGACCGTGACGGTCCAATCAAGTCAGACAGACGCTTGGTCTCGGACAGGCTGTAGGCAATGCCCAGGCGGGCCGGCGGAATGCAGAACCGCGCCGTGGTGTCCGCATAACGCAGATCGCAGTTCAGGGCGATGGCGCAGCCGCCGCCGAAACAGACGCCGCGGATCATGGCGATGGTCGGTTTGTCCAGTGAGGCGATGGCGTCATAGGCGGTGCGAATCTTATCATGATAGGCCCCGGCGCTTTCCGGTGTGGCGTGTACGACGGGAAATTCCGAGATGTCGGCGCCGGCGGCAAAAGCGCGCTCGGCGCTGCTCCGCAGGATCACCACCTTGATTTCGTCATCGGCGCCAACCTGGCCAAATAAATCCACGATGCCCTGCCAAACCCCGCTGTTCAGGGCGTTTAGTTTCTCGGGCCGGTTCAGGACAATTTCCGCGATCTCGCCGGTCTTCGTCATATAGATTGGGTCGTTGCTCATCTTATGCCTTTCTTAGGTGCCGCTATCGCGGCTTGGCGCTATAATATGCCCTGACATCATAGCCGCACGGCAAACCAAAGACATGGCAAACTATTCGATATTCTCCCTTGCGCGCAATGCATTGCAGAGGCACCGCAATTGGCAACTCGCTTGGCGCAGCCCAACCCCGCGCCTGTATTACGATGCGATCATCGTGGGCGGCGGCGGCCATGGCCTGGCCACGGCCTATTATTTGGCCAAACAGCACGGCATGAACAATATCGCGGTGCTTGAAAAGGGCTGGATCGGTGGCGGCAATACGGGGCGCAATACCACCATTGTCCGCTCCAACTACCTCAACCCGGAAAGTGCCGCGATCTATGATCACGCCCTGAACCTGTGGGAAGGGTTGAGCCAGGAACTGAACTTCAACGTCATGTTTTCCCCCCGGGGCGTGATCAATCTGGCCCATGACATCGGCGAGGAGAGGGAGCTACGCCGGCGTGTCTATGCCAATCAGCTGGCCGGCGTCGATGCGGAATGGGTGACCCCGGTCCAGTTGCGCGAACTGTGCCCCATCCTCAACCTGGACCCCGGCATACGCTACCCGATATTGGGCGGTACCTTGCAGCGGCGCGGCGGCGTGGCCCGCCATGACGCGGTGGCCTGGGGTTATGCCCGCGCCGCCGACCGCCTGGGTGTGGAGATCATTCAGAACTGCGAAGTCATCGGCTTTAATATTCAGGCAGGCCGCATCGAGGGGGTAAAAACCAGCCAGGGCGAGATCCGCGCGCCACGCATAGGCGTGGTCGCAGCGGGGCATTCCTCGGTCCTTGCCGCCATGGCTGGGCTGCGCCTGCCGTTGGAATGCCATCCCCTGCAGGCCCTGGTCTCGGAACCCATCAAACCGATCATGCCGACGGTGGTGATGTCCAACAAAGTGCATGCCTATATGAGCCAGTCGGACAAGGGTGAACTGGTCATCGGAGCCGGTATTGATGGCTACAATTCCTATGCCCAGCGCGGCAGTCTGCCGGTGATCGAGGAAACCATCCGGGCCGTCGTCGAGCTATTCCCCATCACCTCGCGCCTGAAGATGATGCGGCAATGGGCCGGCATCGTCGATATTTGCCCCGATGCCAGCCCGATCATCAGCGCAACCCCGGTGGCCGGGCTGTATTTCAACTGTGGCTGGGGCACGGGTGGTTTTAAGGCGACGCCGGGATCGGGCCAGTTGTTCGCCCACACCCTGGCCAAGGGCGAGGCCCACCCCATCAACGCGCCGTTTGCACTGGAACGTTTTTACAGCGGCGCTCTGGTGGCCGAACACGGCGCCGCGGCGGTGGCCCACTAGATGTTATTGCTGTCTTGCCCATGGTGTGGAGACCGCTCGGAAGAGGAATTCGTCTGCGGCGGCGAGGCCCATATCGTCCGCCCGCTGGCGCCCGCAGATTTGGACGACCGGGCCTGGGGCGATTATGTCTTCATGCGCCGTAACCCAAAGGGCGTGCAGTTCGAACGGTGGCGACATGTCAGTGGCTGTGGCCGCTGGTTCAACGTGGCGCGTAGCACCGTAAGCCATAAAATTCTGGCCATCTATCAGGTTGGCTATGATCGACCGGAGTTGCCCGAATGACGGCGGGAATTAATCGCCTGGCGGAGGGCGGCCGTATCGACCGGGCGAGGCGCCTGAATTTTTATTTTGATGGCGAAGTTATGTATGGCCATCCGGGCGATACCCTGGCCTCGGCCCTGCTGGCCAATGGTGTCCGCCTGGTCGGGCGCAGCTTTAAATATCACCGGCCACGGGGCCTGATGGCCGCTGGCGGCGAGGAGCCTAATGGCCTGGTTCGCTTGCGCCAGGGCGGCCGGGCGGAGCCCAATGTGAGGGCTACCGATATTGTCCTGTATGACGGCTTGGTGGCGGCAAGCCAGAACCGCTGGCCCAGCCTGAAGTTTGATCTGGGCGCCGTGAACGATCGCCTTTCGCCTTTGTTTCCCGCGGGTTTTTATTACAAGACCTTCATGTGGCCCGCCAATATGTGGCCGGCCTACGAGGCGGTGATCCGGCGCATGGCGGGCCTGGGCCGGGCGGCGGCAAGCCCAGATCCCGACCGTTATGAAAAACGATATGCCCATTGCGATGTTTTGGTGGTTGGCGCCGGCCCCACTGGGCTGGCGGCGGCACAATGGGCCGGGCGCACGGGTGCGCGGGTGATCCTAGCCGATGAAGGGGCCGAATTCGGCGGCGCCCTGCTGGGCAATGGCCAGCAGATCGATGGCCAGCCCGCCATGAACTGGGCCGACGGGATTGGGGCAGAATTGGTCAAGGCGGAAAATATCCGCCTGCTGCCCCGGACCATGGTGGCGGGCTATTACGACCATAACGCCTTGACCCTGATAGAACGGGTGGCGGATCATCTGATCCAGCCGAGCCGGGGCCAGCCACGGCAACGGCTGTGGCAGGTGCGGGCGAAACAGGTGGTGCTAGCTACCGGCGCCCTGGAACGGCCGCTTGTATTGGCCAACAACGACCGCCCCGGCGTCATGGGGGCGGGGGCCGTGCAAACCTACATCAATCGTTACGGCGTGCGCCCCGGCCGCCGGGCCGTGCTGTTCACCAACAACGACAGCGCCTACCCGGCCGCCCTGGATCTGGCCCGGGC
>CAUZBE010000230.1:0-5613 GCA_963577885.1 Alphaproteobacteria bacterium | reverse complement strand
CGGTTGCCGCAGACGCCCCCACCGAGGACACGCCAGCCGAAGAGGCCCCAAAGGACGCGTAACCACTCAGTCGAACCTGGTCGAGGCAGATGTCCAAGGAACGCTTGTTATTGGGTGAAATTGTCGCGGCCCATGGTATTAAGGGTCTAGTCAAGATCCGCAGCTTTACGGAAACGCCGGCGGATATTTTAGCTTACGGGCCGTTACGTGACGGTGACGGCGCGATCGTCGAAATATCCTTGCGGGGACCGGCGAAGGGCGGGGTTTTGGCGGCGTTGGCCGGAGTAAACGACCGCAATGGGGCGGAAGCGCTAAAGGGCACCAAGCTTTTTGTGGCGCGCAGCATGTTACCGGAATTGCCGGCGGAAGCGGATGAATATTATTACGCCGACCTAATTGGGCTGGCGGTGGAATTGGTCGACGGTACGGTCTTTGGCGAAGTTATGGCCATGCACAATTTTGGCGCCGGCGATATGTTGGAGCTAAAACCAAACGGTCCGGACCACGGTGGGGGGGACACCATCATGGTACCGTTCAACCACCAGACGGTACCGGAAATTGATATCGCCAACCGGCGTCTGGTCATCGCGGCCCCGGAATATGTTGGCGACAGCGGCGAAGACAGTGAAGATGGCGGTGTCAATGACCGGCAAAAATGACCTCAAAAGATGGTCGGCGACGGTCCTGACCCTGTTTCCGGAAATGTTTCCCGGACCCTTGGGTCAAAGTCTGGCTGGCAAAGCCTTGAAAAATGGGCTTTGGCAGTTGGAAACAGTGGACATTCGCGATTTTGCGCGCGATAAACACCGCTCCGTGGACGACGCCCCATTCGGCGGCGGCCCGGGAATGGTCATGCGAGCCGATATATTGGCCGGCGCGGTTGACCATCTGCGACCAAGTATGGCGGCGGACGCGGCGCGGGTGATGTATTTAAGCCCCCGCGGGCGGCGTCTGGACCAAGCGTTGGTGCGGGAATTGGCGGGTCTGGACACTCTTGTCCTGATTTGCGGACGGTTTGAAGGGGTCGATCAGCGGGCCCTGGAAGGCCGCGAAATTGAGGAAGTGAGCGTCGGCGATTACGTGCTGTCGGGCGGAGAGACGGCGGCACTGGTGTTGTTGGACGCGGTGGTACGCTTGTTGCCGGGCGTAATCGGCGACCAGGCGGCGTTGGAAGAAGAAAGTTTTGCCCAAGGGTTATTGGAATATCCCCAATATACCCGGCCCCAAACATGGGAAGGGCGAGAGGTGCCGGCGGTTTTAACCTCTGGCCACCACGAGAAAATCAGGGCTTGGCGGTTAGCGCAAGCCGAGGCATTGACCAGGGAGCGGCGGCCGGACCTTTGGGAACGGTACCTTCGCTCCATTAAATCGCGAGGCTAGTGCGATGAATTTGTTGCAAAAGTTTGAAGACGGCCAATTGCAGGCCCGGAAAGCGGCATATAACGTGCCGGATTTTGCCCCGGGCGATAGCGTTTGCGTCAACGTCAAAGTAATTGAAGGAACGCGGGAGAGGGTGCAGGCCTTTGAAGGCGTCTGCATCGCGATTAAGCATTCCGGCATCAATTCCTCCTTCACGGTGCGCAAGCTTTCCTATGGCGAGGGTGTCGAGCGGGTCTTTCCCATGTTTTCCCCACGGATTGATTCCATCGACGTGGTACGCCGGGGCCGGGTGCGCCGGGCCAAGCTTTATTACCTGCGCGGCTTGACCGGCAAACGGGCCCGCATTGCCGAGAAGCAGGACCATCGTCGTACCGGCCGGGCCAAAGGCGAAAGCAAGAACAAGAATAAGAGCCAAGCGGCCACGAGTGCCGTATAACGCAATTCCGGATCGACAAGGATCGGTTCGCGGTTCTAAGTGATTGGAAAATAGCTCTATTTTAAAAGATATGAGCATATCCGTGAAGGACGTGATCTAGGGTTTCTAACCGGGGCGGGATGGCAAGAGCTAGCGGCGCTCCAATTTTTGGGCGGCCTTGATTGCGGTGGCGCCCGTGTCAAAAGGGAATGGGCGAGATGGCTGCTGACAATACGGGCGCAAAGACACTCTACGACAAAATATGGGACACACATCTGGTCGATCGGCAAGATGATGGCGCCTGTATCATCTATGTGGATCGCCACCTGGTGCACGAAGTCACCAGCCCCCAGGCTTTTGAGGGCCTGCGCACTGCCGGGCGCAAGGTGCACCGCCGGGATGCGACCCTTGCCGTGGCCGATCACAATGTCCCCACGGCCAATCGCGAACAAGGCATCGACAATCCGGAAAGCAAGTTGCAGGTCGATACCCTGGTCCGCAATGTCGAGGATTTCAACGTCCCTTATTTCCCGGTCGACGATATTCGTCAGGGCATAGTCCATATCATCGGGCCAGAGCAGGGCTTCACCCAACCGGGCATGATCATCGTCTGCGGCGACAGCCACACCGCCACCCATGGCGCCTTTGGCGCGCTGGCTTTTGGCATAGGCACTTCGGAAGTCGAACACGTGCTGGCGACCCAGACCCTGATCCAGCAGCCATCGAAAAACATGCGGATCAATGTCACCGGTAAATTGCCCGTTGGCTGTGTGGGCAAGGATTTAATCCTGGCTGTTATCCGGCATATCGGCACCGCCGGCGGCACGGGCTGTGTCGTGGAATATACTGGCGATGCGGTCCGCGCCCTGTCCATGGAAGGTCGCATGACGGTCTGCAATATGTCCATCGAAGGTGGCGCGAGGGCCGGCTTGATCGCCGCCGACGAGGTGACCTTCGAATATATGAAGGGACGCGCGCTGGGCCCCAAGGCGGGCCAGTACGAGGCCGCCGTACAATATTGGAAAACCTTCCAGACGGACCCCGGCGCGGTCTTTGATATTGATGTTTCCCTAGATGTCGCCAACCTGGTGCCCCAGGTGACATGGGGTACCAGCCCGGAGAACGGCGCCGATATTACCGGCAGCGTTCCCTTATTGGCCCAGGCCCGCGACGATGATCAGCGGGCGGCCTGGCAGCGGTCCCTGGAATATATGGACCTGAAGCCGGGCACGGCCATGACGGACGTAGCCATCGACAAGGCCTTTATCGGTTCCTGCACCAACGGCCGGATCGAAGATATCCGCGCGGCGGCGGTGATTGCCAAGGGCCGCAAGGTAGCCGATGGCATCCATGCCCTGGTGGTGCCGGGCTCCGGCCTGGTCAAGCACCAGGCCGAGGAAGAAGGCCTGGACAAGATCCTGCTGGAGGCTGGCTTCGATTGGCGCTATGCAGGATGTTCCATGTGCCTGGCCATGAACGCCGATCGGCTGGAGCCGGGCGAGCGTTGTGCCTCTACCTCGAACCGGAATTTCGAGGGGCGCCAGGGATTTGGTGGACGGACCCATTTGGTCAGCCCGGCCATGGCCGCTGCCGCCGCCATTGCCGGCCATCTGACCGACGTGCGTGAGATGCTGTAAGGTCAGGCTCGGAAAAGGATTACTCGTAATGGAAAAATTCAAAACCGTCAGCGGTGTCGCGGCGCCGATGCGCGCCATCAATATCGATACGGACAAAATCATCCCAAAGCAGTATCTAAAGACAATCGAGCGGGCCGGTCTGGGTAAACATCTGTTCGCGGAGATGCGGTTTAACGAAGATGGTAGCGAGAAGCCGAACTTCGTCTTGAACAAGCCGGCCTACCGTGAGGCGCAAATACTGGTTGCGGGAGACAATTTTGGCTGTGGCTCGTCCCGTGAGCATGCCCCCTGGGCGATCAAGGATTTCGGCATTCGCTGTGTGATTTCCACCTCGTTCGCCGATATTTTTTACAACAACTGCTTCAAAAACGGCATTCTGCCGATCAAGGTGACGCCAGAACAGCTTGAACTTTTGTTCGATGACGCCGACCGTGGCGCCAACGCAACGGTCACCGTGGATTTGGAGACACAGGAAATTCATGGCCCCGATGGCGGCGTCGTCAAATTCGAGATGGATCCCTTCCGCAAACAATGCCTGCTTGAAGGTTTGGACGATATCGGTCAGACATTGCAGTGCAAGGGCCGCATCGACATCTTCGAAGAACAGCAAAAATCCCAACAGCCCTGGCTGTACGGCGCCGCCGCGGAATAGGGCGGCGACTTAAAATATCTACTAGACAACGCGAGCGGACAAAAACATGGCCTCCAATAAAAATCTGCTGACCCTGCCTGGCGATGGCATTGGGCCGGAAGTAATGCGCGAAGTACGCCGCGTCATCGAATGGATGGACCGCCGCCGCGCGGTGACGTTCGATATCTCGGAAGGCCTGGTGGGTGGTTGCGCCATTGATGCCGACGGCACGCCCTTGACGGACAATACCATGGCGGATGCCATGGCGGCGGATGCGGTGCTGCTGGGCGCGGTCGGTGGCCCGAAGTGGGACGACCTGCCATTCGAGCAGAAGCCGGAGCGCGGCCTCCTCCGCCTGCGCAAGGAGATGGACCTGTTTGCCAATCTGCGCCCGGCCATGTGCTTCGATGCCTTGGTTGATGCCTCCACCTTAAAGCCGGAGGTGATTTCCGGCCTGGATATTCTAATCATCCGGGAATTGACCGCCGGGGTCTATTTTGGCGAGCCACGGGGCATCGAGACCCTGCCCGACGGTCAACGCCGGGGCTTCAACACCCAAACCTACACTACATCAGAAATCCGCCGGGTCGCCGTCGTGGCGTTCGACCTGGCACGCAAACGGGACAACAAGGTCTGTTCGGTGGAGAAAGCCAACGTCATGGAATCCGGCGTTCTGTGGCGCGATGAAGTAACCAAGCTACACGCCGAGTCATTCTCGGACATTGCCTTGAGCCATATGTACGCCGACAATTGTTCCATGCAACTGGTGCGCGACCCGAAACAGTTTGATGTCATCGTTACCGACAACCTGTTTGGCGATATGCTGTCGGACACCGCCGCCATGCTGACCGGCTCTCTGGGCATGCTGCCATCGGCCTCGTTAGGCGCCGTGGATAGCACCGGCGGCCGCAAGGCGCTATACGAGCCCGTGCATGGCAGCGCGCCCGACATCGCCGGCCAGGAAATGGCCAACCCCATCGCCACTTTGTTGAGCTTTGCAATGAACCTACGCTATTCCTTTGATCTGGCCGAAGATGCTGATCTAATCGAAACGGCCGTGGAAAATGTTCTGGCCGGCGGCCTGCGTACGGCGGACATCATGCAGCCAGGCAAGGCCAGAGTATCGACCACCGTGATGGGCGAAAGTCTGGTTCGTGAACTGGATAAATTAGCCGCCTGATCGGCCCCGATGGCCTATTCGTCAACGACTGTTGCAGCCGAAAGCCGCGAAGCCCCGATAACGCTGGCATTGTTCTCGGAGACGGGAGCATTGCTTCTGGATAGCGGGGTAACCTAGAACACATTCACAGAGCACAAAATAGCTAGTCCACGTTACCAAATGCACGACGGCATACTATTTGTTCAGAAATTGCCGTTGCGAACATGGGGTGTGTTTACCTATTATTGATCACGAACCGACTAACCTTAATGTCGCGCTCAAAATTGTTGGATAGCCTGTGCCGCCTTTTCTCACTTATCTTCCCACGACCATCAGCGCTGCGAGTCCATGATTATTCAGGATCGTTTCGCCTGCGGAGCCGCATTGCGAC
>CAUZBE010000229.1:0-5624 GCA_963577885.1 Alphaproteobacteria bacterium | reverse complement strand
TCATGCCTTCACCGCCATGACCTGGCGGTAGTGTGACCAAAAACCACGGTTAGTGGTCTCATCACTGACATGGCCAACCTTACCCTGCGCGTCCTGGCGCTCCCGGTGCCGGCCACGGGTCAGATCAATCCAACCACGGTCGCTCTGATGGCCGGCCACGAAGCCGCCCTGCATACGCTCGGCGACAACGGCGTCATCAGCCAGCAGGAAGGAAGCCGGGCCCATGGCCGCCTCGGCTTGCCGCAAGATGCGCAAGTTTAGATCATCGTCGACGCCATCCAGCAGCAGCGGCGTGTGGTAATGCGCTGTTTCGCCCGGCCCAATGGGCTGGATAATGGCGAGGTTCATCTCGCCGAGAAAAAGGTTGGGAAAGATCAGAGCATGCGGCGGGCCGTCCCACAGTATGCGCTTGGCCGCGTCGGGCCCGCGTGCCTGGGCCAGGGCATCGCAATAGCCGACTACCTTTTCCCGGTCGGTGCCCAGCCAGGCCAGCTCGTCCTCATAGCCACAGCGTAGTTCCAGCTCCACATGGCCATGGCCGTGATCGCGGGCCTGGGAGGTGTTGCTTAGCTCGGGCGAAAATAAAGAGGCTTCGTATTGCGTGCCCGGCACCGCCTTTTGTAACGAGGCGTGAACCACCCCCAGATGGTAGCCATCATTGTCGCTTTCGGGCCACATCTTCCAATTCGATGCGATACGCTGGCCAATCCAGCCGCCGTTGATCCCCAGTTTTCCGGTCGGCGAAAGCTCCACCGCGCGATCGATCAATGCCATGCCGCCCGGACCAAGGTGGGCCGAGAGCGGCCCCGCATCGCCGCTTTGATTGGCAAAAACAAAGCCTTGATAACTCTCGACCTGGCCTGGCCGATCGAGCTGTACTCGGGCTATCTTCCCATCGAAACCGCTGTGTCCGGGCAGGCTCTTCAGCTTGCCGTCCAAGCTATAGACCCAGCCGTGATAGGTGCACTGAAACGACCGCCGGCCGCCGCCCTGGGCCTGCCAGCACAACATGGTGCCCCGATGAGCGCACCGGTTCGCCAAGACCTGCACGCCGCCTGCCTCGTCGCGCACCATGATCACCGGCTCCAAACCAAGCTGCCTGGTTACCCAATCGCCAATATTAGGTATTTCTGAGTCATGTCCAACGAAGACCCAGCCGCCAAGGAAGACCCGGGCCATTTCATCGGCAAACACCCTCGGGTCGGTATACAGGCTGCCGTGTACGCGGTCAGCCTCGATCAGGCGCTCGTAATCTACGCCAGCTTCTATACCAAGCGTGTTTTCGGTTGCACCCTGCATAGCTCCCCACCTCTAAAATGGTTCGTTCAGATTGCAGCTAATCTATCTATCAACGATCGCCCCGTCGACGCATACATGGAATAAGACGGCGTGAGCGTTCTGTTTGTTTGAACCCATTTACCAACATTGACGTTTGATCCTGATCAAAGCACCAATTACCCGTTTGGTTATTCTACCCGTGGCATACTGGGTTCGAAATGGTGTTGTCGTACGCATCGGGCCGATTGGGAGAAAATCATGAACGTTGCAGTAAATGCAAAGCAGAATATCACCCAAACGGTCAAACATTTCGACGTATTGATCGTGGGGCAGGGATATCCGGCATTGATGCGGCCTACCATCTGCAGCGGCGCTGCCCCGGCAAGAGTTTTGCACTGCTAGAAAACTAGGATAGTTTCGGCGGCACTTGGCTGATCCATAAATATCCCGGTGTCCGCACCGACAGCGACCTCTTCACCTTTGGCTACAAGTTAAAGCCGCGGAAAGGCGGGCCCATCGCTACGGCGGACGAGATTCTCAAATATCTGGAAGAAGCCCTGGACGAGAACCGCATCCGGCAACACATCCGCTATCAACACGAGGTCAAAACCGCCGTTTGATCCAGCAAGGACAAGCGGTGGACCCGGGGGGTGCGGCAAAGGGCTAGCGGCGAAATACCACCCTATGGCTGTAATTCCCTGTGGATATGCCAGGGCAATTACCAGCACTCAAAAGTGCTACACGCCAGATTTCCCGGCATGGAACCTTTGCCAGGGCAGCTCGTCCACCCTCAGACCTGGCCGGCAGACATGGACTACAAAGGCAAGACCGTCCTGGTGATAGGCTCCGGCGCCACGGCGGCGACCCTGATACCGGCCATGGCGGAGAATTGCGCCCACATGATCATGCTGCAGCGCTCGCCAACCTATTTTTATGCCCAGCCAAACAGCAATGATGTGGCGGACATGTTGCGGGAGTTGGATGTGCCCGAGGAATGGACCCACGAAATTATCCGCCGCAAGATTCCGTTAGATCAAGAAATCATCACCCGGCGCTCGTTCGATGACTCGGAGGCATTGAAGAACGAACTGATCGCCGGCGCCCGGATGTATCTGGGCCCTGATTTCGATGTGGAAACCCACTTCACACCCAATTACCGGCCCTGGCGCCAGCGCCTGGTAATTGTGCCGGATGGCGATCTTTTCAAGGGCATCAGATCAGGCAAGGCATCCGTGGTGACGGATTAGATCGAAACATTCACGGAAAAAGGTATCCTGTTGCAGTCAGGAGAGGAGTTGGAAGCCAATATCATCGTCACCGCCACCGGCTTCAATGTATGCACCCCGGATGATGTCGACTCTACCATCGATGGCAAGCCGCTGAACTTTGCCGACTGCCAGGCCCACCGGGGCATCCTGTTCTCGGGCGTACCCAACGTGGCCTGGGTATTTGGCTACCTCAGGGCAAGCTGGAACATGCGGTCCGATCGGGTTTTAGAATTCGTCTACCGGTTCTTGGGTTGCATGGCCTAATAAGGCGCCGAGATGGTCACCCCGAAACGGCGGACGGAAGACAAGTGTATGCCTCTCCACCTGTTCATCGATGCTAAAATTTTCAATACCGGCTATCTGATGCGCCAGATGCATGTCCTGCCCAAACAAGGCGACTACCAGCCTTAAATTTTCAGCCACGACTATTATTCCGAGAAGGATAAAATCTCCGGCGCCAATCTGGACGATGGCTCCCTTATCTACGAATAATCCGAAGCAAAAATTTTTGACCCAATAAGAACGGAATTCTGGTTAGTTCAGGGGGGCCACGATGGCCGCGATCTCGTCTTTCTTCATGCCCACATGCAGGGCCGCGCCAGTTATATCTACCCAGGCATCGCCGGACAGGGGGATGCCACTGGCTAGGCGTTCGGCCTTGATAGCCCGTTCCTTATCGCCGGGGACCAGAACCGGTTCATCCGGGTTTACGGGCTTGGCGCTTCTCACATAATCGATATAGCGGGTAACGTCGTCGGCAAAACCACCGCCCCGATCGAAGGTTTCCAGAGATAGATAGATCGACAACATACCGTTGGCAAAATGTTCGTTCGCCTGCCCCGTGGCACGGTTACCAGTTAGGGAGCCGCCCAGCAGTTCGCAAATGAAGGCCAGGCCCGAACCCTTGTGATCGCCCATAGCCCGGATCGCACCATAGCCATTGCGCTCACCGGGCGGAGCGTCGGGACCGGCGGTCCCGTACAAAACTTCGGGTTCGGTTGACAGGTTCCCGTTCTCGTCGATCAAGGCGCCCTCGGGCAACGGCTTGCCCCCCTTGTAGGCTACCAGAACCTTGCCCTCGGCGACGATGGAGGTGGCAAAATCTAGGATTACCGGCGGGCCGTCTGCGCGGGGCACGCCAACACAGAAGGGCGCCGTCGAGATCCGCGCCTCGGCGCCGCCAAATGGCGCTACCAATACGGAGCCACGGGCATTGACGAAATGGATCGAAACAAAGTTTTCCGCCGCTGCCATCTCGGCCCAGTCGCCGATCCGGCCCAGATGCCCTGAATTGTTCAGGGCCACCACCGCCGCACCGCTTTTAGCCGCCTTATCCAGTCCCAGACGCACCGCCTGTTCGCCAATAGTCTGGCCGAACCCGTATTGGCCATCTAGAATACACAGGGCATCGCTGTCGAACCCAATTTGGACCTTGCGGCCAGGGTGAAAAAGGCCACGTTCCAACCAATCCACATAGCGGGAGGTGCGCAGCACGCCGTGGCTGTCATGGCCGGTTAGGTTGGCCCCTAACAGACGCATGGCAATGCGTTCAGCCTCGTCACGCATACAGCCCGCGCGCTCAAATATTTCCGCGATCAGGGTTTCCAATTGCTTGGCGTCAACTCTCAGGGTCATTCGTTCTTCCACATAACGTTCGTCAAGGTTCACAGGCCACAAAAGCATCGTGGTTGTAATTATGCCTTGGCAGCCTTTTTCTCGGCCGCTTTCAGGGCCTGGTTCATGGCCTGGATTTCCGGTTGTATCTCGTTAACCATCAGCCTGGTTTGCTTCAAGGTATCGGTATCGTCCGAGGCCAGGGGGCGGAGAATAAATTTTGGAAGGCCCGCATCGACGAAGGCGCGCACCTTCTCCAACACCTCCGCCGCACCGCCGATGGCAAAACTCTCCCGGGCATCGCGCCCGCCCACCCGTTCATAGCGTTCTGCAGCGCGAACCACCACATCGTCATCCCAGCTGCCAAAGCGGAAATTAATACCAGTGCCGAAATGGTCCTCCTCGAAACCCCGGCCCGCGTCGATCATCCCCTGTTTAATTGCTGCCACGGTCACCCCCGCTTTGGCAGGCGTCTCAAAGGAGGCCTGCCAGCCGTTGCCATATTTCACGGTGCGCCGGATGGCCGCCTCGGAGGAGCCGCCAATCCATAACGGAATATCCTTTTGCACTGGCAGCGGCGATATACGCACCCCCTCATATTGAAAAAATTCGCCGTCCATTGTTACTGTCTCTCCGCTCCACAAAGCAGCAATAATCTCTAGGCTCTCATCGGTACGCTTGCCCCGGCGCTTAGTCGGCCGGCCCGTGGTGCGCCAATCCGCCGAATTGGTGCTGCCGATGCCGAAGGCCGGCAGGATGCGGCCGTTGCTCAAGACATCAATAGTGGCGCATTGCTTGGCCAGAACGAGGGGATCGCGCAGGGCAACAGAGGCTACGTTCATGCCGAACTTCAACTTTTTGGTCGCACCGGCCAGGGCCGCCATAGTGGTCATGCATTCCAACATCGGTTCCTTGGAAACCAGGGTATCGGTCTGCCATATGGAATCGACCGCGCCCTCCTCGCACATCTGAACCCAAGCCCAGAAGCCGTCCGTGCTAGAAAATGGATAGGTAGATAGGCCAATGCCGGCGCCAATACTCATGGGTCTTCTCCTTAGCTATGTGGTTTGCACAGCATAACGGCGAAGCGGCCCGGAGCGGATAAATAATTTCATCCCTAGCCGCAAATATTTAGCCATGCCGGACTGCGCCAAGTCACTGATCCACCGGCGGCTGGTATCGGGCTTTGTCGCGGATTGGTTGAAGTGCTACGATCGCGCGAGGAATGAACGATTATTCCGGTAACGGGCGATACCATGTCCGCCACAGCATCGTTCTGGAAGAGAGCGACGTCGGCACCAGGTTGAGCTAATTTCTGGAACCGCTCGAGGGCCGTACACTATTGCCAAAATTAATAGTGAAGCTGATGGGCTCCAAGATCAGGGTCGAGATCAAGCGTACCTGTCAGAGCTGCCTCACCACACAGCAGGAAATGGTCGATGTCAATCTGGCAGCGGGCAAACT
>CAUZBE010000228.1:0-5650 GCA_963577885.1 Alphaproteobacteria bacterium | reverse complement strand
GGTGTGAAATTGGCCGATGGTCAGAATGTGACCGGCGGTCGTGTGGTCGTCACCACGGGCACGTTTTTGCGCGGACGCATTCATATTGGTGAAAAGAACTGGGCCGCCGGTCGTATTGGCGAGGCGTCTGCCCTTGGCCTGTCAAAGCGGCTTTATGGTCTCGGCTTGAACCTGGGGCGCCTGAAAACCGGGACGCCGCCACGGCTGGATGGGGGCACTATTGATTGGGCGCGGTTGGAGCGGCAGCCGGGCGATCCCATGCCGGAGCCTTTCTCGACTTTGACAAAGGCCATTACCAACCGGCAAATCGACTGCCACATAACGGGGACCACCCCGGCCGTCCATGATCTGATCCGGGCGAATTTGGATCGGGCGCCGATTTATTCAGGGCAGATCGAGGGTACGGGGCCGCGCTATTGTCCGTCCATAGAAGACAAGGTGGTACGTTTTCCCGAGCGCGCACGGCATCAAATTTTTCTGGAGCCCGAGGGCCTAAATGACGACACTGTCTATCCCAATGGTATTTCCACGTCCTTGCCGGAAGAAATCCAGTCGGCGCTTTTGGAGCTAATTCCTGGCTTGGAACGGGCGCGCATGATCCAACCGGGTTATGCCATTGAGTACGATTTCATAGACCCTCGGGAGCTTTGGCCTAGCCTGGAAACCCGCCGTTTATCAGGCCTATATCTGGCCGGACAGATTAACGGCACGACGGGATACGAAGAAGCCGCGGCGCAAGGTCTGATGGCGGGGCTGAACGCGGCGCTGGCGGCGGGAGGCGAGGGCCCTTTGGTGCTGGATCGGGCCGATGGCTATATTGGCGTGATGATCGATGACTTGGTCACCCGGGGTACCGAGGAGCCTTATCGTATGTTCACGTCCCGGGCGGAATACCGCTTGCTGCTGCGTTCGGACAATGCCGATCAGCGATTGACGCCCTTGGGTCTGTCGATCGGCTGCGTCGGGCCGCAACGGGCTGCGGCATTCAGGATGAAAGTTTTGGCTCTGGATAACGTGCGGCAATTTCTAGAAGGGCATCAGGCGACCCCACACCAGGCCAATGCCCGTGGTATTGCGGTGAATTCCGATGGCCGCCGGCGGAACGGCATGGAGTTATTGGCCTACAAAGATGTCGGCATGAAACAATTAGTGGCGCTTTGGCCGGAATTGGCGGCCGTGCCGGCGGCGATTTCCGCACAAGTGGAGATCGAGGCTCATTATGCCGGGTACCTGGACCGGCAACAGGCGGATATAGACGCGTTTCGCCGTGACGAGGCGTTGGAATTGCCCATGGATTTAGAGTACGACCAGATGACGGGCTTTTCTAACGAGGTTAGGGAGAAGCTGAAGCATCATAGCCCCGCCACGCTAGGGGCGGCCGCGAGAATTCCAGGCATTACACCGGCCGCGCTGACGATTCTATTGGCCCATGTGCGCCGCACCAAACGCCGGGCCGTTGCCTAGGCGGTCCAAAACGGCACCCACGCGGACCGTTGCTCCCCTGACGGCGGTCGAATTTCAACGGGCCGCCGATGTTTCACGTGAAACAATGGCGCGCCTCGAGGCTTATGCGGCCCTGCTGCGTAAATGGAACCAGCGCACTAATCTCGTCAGTCGGCGCGGCCTGGATGATCTGTGGCGCCGCCATATGCTCGATTCGATCCAACTCCTCAAATTCCATAAGGCAGACGCGGCAAGGGCCCCCTGGCTCGATCTGGGCAGCGGCGCCGGCTTTCCCGGCTTAGTTTTGGCCATCGCGGGCGTAAAAGATGTCCATCTGGTGGAAAGCGATAGCCGTAAATGCGCCTTCTTAGTCGAAGCCGCGCGGATTGCCGGTACGCAAGTGACGGTGCACAACGACAGAATCGAGGCTCTTTCGCCTAAAGAGGCGCGAACCATTTCGGCCCGGGCCCTGGCGCCATTGCCCCGCCTGTTACAGTTAGCCTATGGACATCTGCGCCCTGGGGGCCAAATTATTTTGCTGAAGGGACAGGATGTTGATGCGGAATTGACCGCGGCTACAAAATGTTGGAAAATGGACGTACGACGTAACCCCAGTTTGACGGATGATGCTGGAACAATTTTGCAGTTGACGGAGATATCCCGTGTCTGATTTTCCCAAATCCAAGGATCTAGACCTCTACGTCGCCGTCACGGACACCCCTATTGCGGGGCGCACGGCCGAAACCATGAAGCCGCCCCAAATCATCGCCATCGCCAATCAAAAGGGCGGGGTGGGTAAAACCACCACGGCGATCAATTTGGGCACCGGCTTGGCGGCCATAGGTCGGCGGGTCCTGGTGGTAGACCTGGACCCTCAGGGTAATGCCAGCACCGGTCTGGGCATTGACCGGACCAACCGCCACGTCAGCTCTTATGATGTTCTGATGGGCGAGGCAACCGTGACCCAGGCGCAGGTGGCGACCGCCGTTCCCGGCCTGAGCGTCATTCCTTCGACCGTTGATCTGACCGGGGCGGAGCTGGAGTTAATCAATTTGCCGCGCCGGGTCTATCGCCTGCGCGAGGCCCTGGCAGCCACGGACCAGGAA
Organism: Alphaproteobacteria bacterium; assembly: GCA_963577885.1. Classification (GTDB taxonomy): domain Bacteria; phylum Pseudomonadota; class Alphaproteobacteria. The sequence goes on along the minus strand of CAUZBE010000228.1, from coordinate 3,101 downwards.
CTGGACTACGTCCTCATTGATAGTCCGCCGTCCTTGAACCTGTTGACCGTCAATGCCTTGGTGGCGGCAAAATCCGTCGTGGTGCCCCTGCAATGCGAGTTTTTCGCCCTGGAGGGTTTATCCTTGTTGATAAAAACCATTGAACGGATCCGCAACAGTTTCAACCCGGAGCTGGAAATTCTGGGGGTTGTCTTGACCATGTATGACAAGCGCAATAATTTGTCCGACCAGGTCGCCCAGGATGTACGCGGTTTTCTGGGTGATAAGGTCTATAAAACCATTATTCCACGCAACGTTCGGGTGTCGGAGGCGCCGTCGCATGGTAAACCGGCCTTGTTATACGATCACAAATGCGCCGGCAGCCTAGCTTATATGCAATTGGCCAGCGAAATGCTCCGGCGTGAGCGTGTAGCAGCGGCGGCATGAGCGCGGAACAACCTCGCAAGGGTCTTGGCCGTGGCCTCTCGGCTCTGCTGGCCGAAGACCCAGACGACCAGCCCGCATTAGAGCGTTTGCGGGTGGGGCGGACCGTGCCCATTGAAAGCCTGGTGCCGAACCGCTTTCAACCGCGGGATTTTTTCGATCCGGAAGAATTGCAGGCGTTGACCCAATCAATCCGGGAAAACGGCATTCTAATGCCTATCCTGGTCCGCCACGTAGGCGATGATAACAGCCGCTTTGAAATCGTCGCCGGTGAACGCCGCTGGCGCGCCGCCCAGGCCGCGCAGCTGCACGAAGTACCTATTATCGTCAAAGAATTAGACGATCGCCAGTCTTTGGAAGTGGCGTTGATCGAAAATGTGCAGCGGCAGGATTTAACGGCGCTGGAAGAGGCAGAAGGCTACCGCCGGCTGATGGAAGAATTCGCCAACACTCAGGAAGATCTAGCCCGAGTGGTGGGCAAAAGCCGCAGTCATGTGGCCAACATCATGCGCCTTTTGGGCCTGCCACATAGTGTTAAAGCGCTATTGCAAGACGGTAGTCTGTCGGCTGGCCATGGCCGCGCCCTGCTGGGGGCTGAAGATCCAGAAACCATGGCCCTAACCGTCGTACGCAGGGGCCTGAATGTGCGCCAGACCGAACTTTTGGTGAGGAATTCGTTAAAACCTGCGGCTGGACCCGCTAAAACCGCCGCATCTGGATCAGACGCAGATACCCGCGCTATTGAGAAGCAACTGTCGGATAAACTGGGCCTGACCGTGAATATCAGCCATCACGGCGAGCGCGGCGAAGTGCGCATCGCTTTTGCCTCGCTGGAACAATGCGACGAAATTCTGCATCGATTGAGCCAACAGCCCATATCCTGACAAGATACGGTCTATCAATTCCAGCGATAATTTAGAGCAATTCTGAATTAGTGAGAATCGCGAAATGATTCTAAATAAATGAAACATTGCTCAAATTCTAAAGATCTGAACATCTTCAGATTGAAAATACTCTAGAAACGCTTTGCGATTCTCATTAAATTGGATTTGCCCTGGCCGCGTTGGCAATGCGGATCAAGGTCCGGCCACAGATTGCATCGCTGGGAAGGCCGGTGGTTTTACAATCCAATTCCGCCTCGGTCAGAATAGCCAATGCCTGGGCTAGGCGGTGCGGGCGCCAATGCTGCAACTGTCTTTGCACTAGCGATTGATGTTTGAAAAAAATCGGTGGCCGTTGCGACCTGATCAACTCGCTAACATCGCCGCCGTCCGCCATTTTCAGGGATAGCAGGTGCAGACGTTGCAGGTGGCGGATCACCGCGCGCAGAATTGCGATGGGCGATTCCCCGGCAACGCGGCACTTCATCAGGGCCCGGTCCAGTCCTGCCTGATCGCCACTTGCCGTGGCCAGGGCAACATCATCCCGCGCCATGGGGGCGCCATCCCCCACATTGGCCTCGGCATCGGCCAAACTAACCGCACCGCCGTTCCGCCCCTTGTACAACGCGAGCCTTTCTAGTTCGGAGCGTGTGATCTGGCGATCCGTGCCTAGATTGTCGCACAAATAGGCCAGCGCTGAGGGGTCGACTTGCAGGCTATGCTGGCCCATGATTTGCAGAATTAATGCTTCCAACGACCGGCGGTCATCGGAGTAGCAGGGGATGGCCGCGGCGCGGCGGTTTGTTTCAAATAATTTCCGCAGGCTATCACGGGGCGCTAGCGGTCCCGCCTCAACCACCAGTAAACTGCCATCAACGGCCCCGCCCGCGTCATCAAGAACGGCTTTGATCGCCGCGGTATTGCCATTGCCGGCCCGGCCCAGGCGGACCAGGCGCTGCCCCCCGGTCATGGAAAACGCAGCCATCTCGTCGAATAATCGGGTTGGTTCTTCCTTCAACATGGCGGCATTTACCTCGGCGACGCGGAACGGATCGTTGAGATCGTCCACCACCGCGGACGCCAGCCGGGTGGCGCGCTCGCGCACCAGGCCGTTATCTTCGCCGTACAGCAAAACGGCCACTATTCCAGTTTCCGGCGCGTCCAGAAAGCCATCGATGGCGCGGTTTTGAATTTTCACCATGGCACCCTCATTAGAGCACATCTACTCCTAATATCCTCAGCGGCCTTAAACCAATAACTAAATAGTATCAATATCTTAGAGAGTAACTTCGGCTTTAATTGGGTAAATTTTTCCTGACCGCTCACTCCCGTTGGCGGGAAAAGTAAAACGCAATTCGTCTCTGAATTCCTTCGGCCACGCTAAAAGCGGTGCGTTTGCGGGCATCCCTTTTGCTGATAAGATTAGCATAATCCGAGCGCACCACATTATAGGCGGCAATGGCCCGCGTCGTGCCGTTCAGCAATTCGACCCCATCGCGGCTGTTGGACAGTCGAAAGTGGGCCGTCAGGCGCAAATTATATCGGGTGGCGCTGTCATCCTGTTCAATGGCCAGTCCTTCGAGGCTCTCGGTTAAAATTACGGTCAAGCGGAATAGGGGCCGGTCCGCCGGTCCGCCCGGGTGAAGCAGATCCAGCAACTGGTTACGCAACATTTGCCCGACGCGGTCCGCCATGGGGGCAACCTCGACATAAGCCATGTCGCTAATAATATTGTCTGCGCGCCCCGCGGAGCCCTTGTGGCTGCCGTGTAAGGGCTGAAAGCCACAGCCCGCCAGC